>JBDHMC010000221.1:0-4605 GCA_039656355.1 Gemmatimonadota bacterium
CGGAAGAGTCTCGGAATCCGCGGTATGTCATAGCGTCGGGGTTGGTTAGGAACATGCAGCAGGGAGCCGCCCATGGCCGACATACCTGCGCTGACCAGGGCGGGGGAGATGCAGTTGGGGGAAGAACGAAAGGCCTGGGAGCGATCCTCAGCGGCCGTTGAACGGATTCTTGGAGCAGCGTTCGGGTGAAGGCTGCCAGCTCTCGGATAATTCGACAGGAGGACCGGCCGTGAAGTGGATTCGGTCGTTTCGCGAACGTTTTTGGGCCCTTTTCGGCAAGGGTCGTATGGATGCGGAGATGGAGGAAGAGCTCCGGTTTCACCTGGAGATGGAAACGAAAAAACACCTCCAATCCGGAATGACGCCGGCCGAAGCCCACCGGAAGGCCATGATCTCTTTCGGAGGGGTGGATCGGTTCGAAGAGAGAACGAGAGAAGAGAGGGGGGTGAGGCCCGTGGAGGATCTGATCAGGGATCTGAAGATTGCTGTACGAAGCCTCAGGAAATCGCCGGCGGTGGTGGTGGTGACTGTTCTCTCCCTTGGGCTCGGGATTGCTGCTTCCGCAACCGTCTTCTCCATGGCCAATGCGTTGGTCTTTGGAGACCCGGGGCCCATCCGGGATCCGGAATCCATTATCGCCGTCTACTCCAGCGATGAGGGAGGTCGGCTCTACGGTGAGACCTCCTTTCCGGACTATCTGGATATCAGGGCTGGAATGGAGACGGTGGAGGATCTCACCGCATTCCGGATTGGCGTGGTGGCGGTGGGCGATCCCAGTGACCGGGACCGGATCATCGTGGAGTTGGTGACGGGGAATCACTTCCAGGTGCTGGGGGTCACTCCTGTCCTGGGGCGCGCTTTTCTCCCCCAGGAATCCATCAATGGAAGCGCTGAAGATCTCTTCGTTCTCAGCTACCGGGCTTGGCAGGAACGGTTCGGTGGGGACCGGGGGGTGCTGGGGACAACCATACAGCTGGATGGCCGGCCTTTCACCATCATCGGCGTGGCTCCGGAAGGCCTCATGGGTCGTTATGTCCAAATGGATGTGGGGGGGTGGCTTCCGTTGGGCACATCAGGGGGCATCTACCGGGCGACCGCCGCCAATATGGCCGATCGAAGTTCCAGGCAGTTCTTCATGGTGGGCCGATTGAGCCCAGGAAGGACTTTGGAGGAAGCCCAGGCTGAACTCTCCATTCTGGCAGACCGGCTCAACACTGAGTTCGGGGAAAGTTGGAAGGACAACCGGGGTGAACCCAAGGCCCTTACCGCGGTCCCCGAGGCCGGATCCAGGACACCCCCAGACGGCCGTATCGCTTTGATGGGGGTCTTCGGCCTGTTTCTGGTTGGAGCCTTCTCGATTCTTGCCTTGGCGTGTTCGAATGTGGCCAGCCTTCTTCTGGCCAGGGCACACCGCAGGGCCCATGAGATGGCGATCCGAACCTCCCTGGGCGCGGGAAGAGGCCGTCTGCTGAGAATGCTCCTTTCCGAGAGTCTTCTCTTGGCACTCCTCGGTGGGGCTCTGGGTTTGTACCTAACTCACTTGGTTACGGGGTACGTCGAGGCTGTTCCTCTACCTATCGATGTTCCGCTTCGTTTTGACTTCAGTCTTGATTCCCGTGTGGTCCTCTTCACCCTGGCCGTGTCTCTCGGAGCCAGCATTTTGGCCGGGATCGCCCCCGCTCTGCAGGGATCCAAAGCAGGGCTTACTCCGGCCCTCAAGAAAGACACCTGGTCAGGCCGGGGCAGAAGGAGGCGGATCACCCTCCGCAACATTCTGGTGGTGGGACAAGTGGCAGCTGCCACCGTACTTGTTTTCGGAGCCGGTTTGGCTGTCCGAAGTGTCCGGGCATCCACGAGCTTCGATGTGGGATTGAACGGGGAAAACGTCGCGGTGATGTGGAAGGAACCTCCCACTGAAGAAGTCCCGCCGGCTCAACTCCGGGACCAATTCCTGGAATTGGCTGCCAGAATCGAGGCCCATCCCGAGGTGGAGGCTGTGGCTTTGGCTCGGACGGCGGAAGCCCACGTTTTCATGGAGGATTTCGCTACGGCCCTGGTGGAAAGGAACGAGGGGGAGCCTGTGGAGGTCCGCTTCAACGCCGTCACCCCCGGATACATGGGATTGCTGGATATCCCTTTGCTACGGGGAAGGGGTTTTGAGTCCACCGATGTCGTCGGCTCCTCCCCGGTAGCCGTTGTGAACGAGACCTTCCTCGAGAGGTATCTGCCTGGAACTGAGGGCCTCGGAGAGCTTATCTCCGTCTCGGCCTGGATGGATGCGGGGAGACGTCAAGACCAACCGGGAACCACTCTCGAGGTGGTCGGGGTGGTTGCGGCTCCCATCCGTCCCGGAGGGAACCGAGCCGGGCCGTTCTTCTGGGTATCCTACCTGCAGGACGCGCCCGTCAGGGCCATCATCCATGCGAAAGGGCGGGTGGGTGCAGAAGCCCTTGTTCCGATCCTACGGTTGGAAGCCCCTCCCAGGCCCGACGAATTCACCCTCATTGACCCCGGGCCCTACCAGGCCCTTATCGACTATCAGTTTTTGGGCCACAGGCTGACCTCGGCTGTCCTCTCCTTTACGGGTCTCTTCGCCCTCATACTGGCCTTCATCGGTGTCTTCGGGATCGTGTCCTTCACCGTTAGTCAACGCTTCAGGGAGATGGCCATTCGGCAGGCCATTGGCGCCCAGGTAGGCCAAGTCTTTCGGACCGTGGTGGCTCACGGCTTGAAAACGACCGGTGCGGGGATTCTGGTGGGACTGTTATTGGCCGTTCCCGTGGCCTTCCTGGCCCGGAGCGTGCTCCTGGGAGTGGCTCCCCTCGACCCCTGGGCCCTCGGTGGCGGCGCCGGAATCCTCCTCTTCGCGGCTCTGGTAGCGGCGGCAATTCCCGCTCGCCGCTTGAGGGCCACGGAGCCCATGCAGGTGTTGAGGGATGAATGATCCGAGGCCCTTTTTGAAATGACTCGGCTAAAGGCAATGGTCAATCGTCTCCGGGCCCTCTTTGGTAGGGAAAGGCTGGATGCCGAGATGGATGAGGAGCTTTCCTTTCATCTCGACATGGAGACCAAAAAGAACCTCCGGAAGGGAATGGACCCCATGGAGGCCCGCAGAAGGGCAATGATCTCATTCGGTGGAGTGGAACGGTTCAGGGAGAAAACCCGGGAGGAGCGGGGGGTAAAGCCCCTGGATGATCTCCTTGCCGACCTACGATTCGCCTTTCGCACCCTCCGAAAAACACCTGGCTTCACGGCGGTGGCGATTCTCTCCCTAGCTCTGGGAATTGGTGCCAACACGGCCATTTTCAGCGTCGTGAATGCGATCCTGGTTCGAGATGGTCCCTTCCGGGCTCCGGCGGAACTCGTGAACGTGTACCGAGACCGAGCCCGAGCCACCTTCGATCCCCTCAACTATCCCGACTACCTGGTGCTCCAGGACGGCACCTCGGAGGTCTTTTCCGAGCTGGGTGGATACCAGTATGCCCTCTCCCAGCGGGAGACCCTTGAAGGGGTTGAAACCCTGGCCGGGGAGCTTGTTACGGGAAACTACTTTCCCCTCCTGGGAATCGGGGCCGCCTTCGGACGGACCATTCTTCCCGAGGATCACATGGCCCCCGGTGCTCATCCGGTAGTGGTCCTCGGTTACCGCTACTGGCAAAAGGCCTTCGGTGGCGATCCTTCGGTGGTTGGGCGACCCATCGTGTTGAGTGGCCGGACTCTTACGATCGTCGGGGTGGCCCCTGAAGATTTCCCCGGGTCCCTCCGAGGATTCGCCCCGGATTTCTTTGCTCCTATCATGATGATCGGGGAGCTCATGCCTCTGGGGGGAAGCCCCCTCGAGAGCAGGGGTTGGAACTCCTTCATGCCAGTAGGCCGTTTGAGAGAAGGAGCCAGCCTAGCCCAGGCAAAGGGGGCTCTGAGCCAGGTCTCCCGCCACTTGCGGGACGCCTTTCCTGAGGTGTGGCAGGAGGGGGACAGCCTTCAGGCGGTGCTCACCACCGACGTAGTCTTCAATCCTTCAGAGGATCGGGCGGTGGTTTCGGCCAATTTCTTTGCCATGGGAGTGGTGGGATTGGTGCTCCTGATTGCGTGTGCCAACCTCGCCTCTTTCCTTCTGGCCAAAGCGGTGGATCGACGGAAGGAGGTGGCCGTTCGTTTGGCCCTGGGAGCGAGCCGGGGGCGGTTGATTCGGCAGTTCCTCACGGAAGCTCTAGTCTTGGCCGTCATGGGTGGTTTCGCGGGCGTAATTCTAGCCCGCTGGGTCCTGGATCTGGGGGTGAGGGTCCCGCTTCCGCCACCCTTCACCATCGGCCTCGACCTTAGCCTCGATTGGACGGTCTTGGGGTTCACCCTGCTGGTGTCTCTGGCCACGGGAATCATGGTCGGACTGGTTCCGGCCCTCCAGGCGACCCGCCCCGATGTGGCTCCCACGCTCAAGGATGAGGGGATGGGGAGCGATAGTCCGAGGGTTCTCACCCTGAGCCGGTTCTTAGTGGCCGGGCAAATGGCTGTATCCGTCGTCCTTTTGGTGATAGCCGGCCTTTTCATCAGGAGCTTCGATGCCTCCAGGCTGATGGACCCGGGTTTTGGACGGGATCCAACGGC
>JBDHMC010000222.1:0-4605 GCA_039656355.1 Gemmatimonadota bacterium
CCCACCCATGGCCAAGGCCACCGTGTCTTCTCGGATCCCTGGATATCTCCAGACCGGCGCCTCCACCTCTCCATGTGGGGAACGAACCCGCACGACATCTCCGTCCTGAAGGCCCAAACGGTCTGCGGTCCCAGGATGAACCTCCACCCAGGAATGCCAAGCCATCTTGCTGACCGGGTCGGGGAGTTCCTGGAGCCAGGGCCGGTTGGCGTGCTTTCCATCTCCGAATCGAGGAGATGGATAGACCACCAAGGCAAACTCACCATCTCCATCCAGAGCCGGCACATCGAAGCTCAGGATCGCATCCGGAGATCGAAGGGGTTCCAGCCCCTCAGGAGCCCTTTCCGAAAGCCCCACGACGCCTTTCCTTAGGGCCTCCCTCCAGAATTCGTCAAAGTCCTGGCCAGGAGCGGCGATGGCCTGGAATCCCCTCCACTCGTTCCTGAGATAATCAAAAAAGGTGGTAGACCCCAGATCCTCACTCACCCGCGTGGAAACCGAGAGAAGAACGTCTCCCAGCTGCTTTGAGTCGAAGTCGCGAACGGGTCGCATGGCCGGCTGTTGGAGGGCATACAGGCCGGGCCTTGGGTTGGAATCTCCCCACGCCTCCAAAGGGTGCTTGTCAGGGAGGATGAGATCGGCGAGTTCCGCCGTTTCGTCCATGGCCGAGGCGAAAGACACTCTGAACCCGGCAGAGGCGAAGGCCTCCGAAAACCCAGCTCCGGACGGGCCGGACGGGAGGGAGTAGGCGGGGTTCGTCCCATGAACCATGACGACTCCGGCACCAGGCATCGCCGACAGGGCGGAAGCGATCTCTCCATACGGCACCGCTGCGGCTCCCTGATCCACTTCCTGAAGGCGGACGGTACGACCCACGTTCCCCGCAACGGCATTCAAAATATGAACGGCCAGGTTCGCCGCAGTGGCATTCCGATGGTGTCCCGCCACCCCTGGCCCTATCGCGAGACTGGGCGCCTCTTCCAGGAACTGCATGGCCAGCGTCTCGATCTCTTCCGCCGGCACCTCTGAAGCCTCCTCAGCGGTTCGGGGGTCGTACCCTTCCAACAGCCGCTCATAGTAGGGTCCCGCATCTCGGCCTTCTCTTGCGATAACGTGGGCCATGGCAAGGGCCACAACGGCCTCGGACCCGGGCCTCAGTGGGACCCATTCATCGCTGTTCTGACCCGTGAGCGAGAGGCGCGGAGCCAGGAAGACCATTCGCCCCTTGGATCCGTGGTCGTCCACACCCGCCATCTGTGCAAACCCCCTGTGGTATTCCACGGGGGACAGCCAGGTCTCCAGAAAATCGGCCCCGAATGAGAAGACCAGCCGGGCCTGAGCAAAGTCGTACGTGGGCACACGGTTCCGCCCGAATGCGATCCGAGTGGCTTCCCTGAGGGGTGCTTCGGAGAGACTCTCGTACTCCCTCCGGACTCCTCCCACCGCCGAAAGAAAGTCATCGACGAGATTGGTCAGGGACGGACCCATTCTCCCGGCCAGGAAGATAGGGTTATCACTTTCCCGAAGTTGTTGGGCGAGAAGCTCCTCGGCGTCATTCCACTCGATGGGGCTGAACGCACCGTCGGAGCCCCGGAGCATTGGACCGGGTAGACGATCCGGATTGTAGAGGCCCTGCACGGCTGAGTACCCGCGGGAGCAGAGACTCCCACCGGAGATAGGATGATCCGGATTCCCCTCAACCTTCACCACTCGTCCTTCACGGGTCCGGACCCATACCCCACACCCCGACGGGCATTCGCCACAAACGGAGGTGTACCAGGTGGCAACACCCGGCGTGATTTCCTCGTCGGGGATTACATGAGGAAGCAGCTTTTCTACGCGTTCGGTGGAACAGCCAAACATGGTGGCGCCAGCGCCACCAGCCCCAATCACTTTAAGGAAATCCCGCCGCTTGATTCCGTCGGTCATAAACACGAACCTCTGCTAGGGATCCTCTGCGCAAGTGGGGCGAGCCGCGTTACTTGCGCCACGGGGCCATATGATAGGCGGGAGTTAGAAGGCATAGCCGTGCGCTACGGCGAGAACTCCCAACGAAGCAGATGGCCCCGTGCCGCAGTAACCCGTAGGGCACAGGGGGATTGCGGCGCCATACCGCGTCATGACTCCTCCCCGATGCTTCAGCATCGCATTCGTCGTCCTTCCTTGTATGGCATCCGCAAGCCCCCTGTGCGCGGCCGCACCCCACTTGCGCAGAGGCTCCCTAGCTATTTCCGGTAAAGAACCCGCCTGCAGGCATCCACCACCCGCTGGACGTTGGGCTTGGCTAATTGTTCCAGGTTCTTGGCATAGGGCATGGGCACATCGGCCTGGGTTACCCTCAGGACCGGTGCATCCAGGTCATCAAACGCCTCCTCCTGGATGGTGGCCGCGATCTGGGCGCCGATGCCTGCATAAGGCCACCCTTCCTCCAGATACACCGCTCGGTTGGTTTTCCGGACCGAGGCCAGAATCGCCTCCACATCCAAGGGCCGAAGGGACCTGAGGTCCACGACGTCGGCTTCGATCCCATCTCTCTCGAGTCGGGTAGCCGCCTGGAGGGCCAGGTGCACCATCTTCCCGTGAGTGATGATGGAGACGTCATCGCCCTCCCTCTTCAGGTCGGCCAACCCGAGGGGAACCAGGTGTTCTCCCTCGGGGACCTCTCCTCTGAGATTGTAGAGGAGCTCCCCTTCCATAAACACCACAGGATCGTTGTCACGGATCGCGGCCTTGAGAAGACCCTTGGCATCCGCGGGAGTGGCGGGCGTCACCAGCTTGATCCCCGGTGCATGGACATACCAGGTTTCCGCCGCCTGGGAGTGCTGGCCGGACAGCTGAAGAGCGGCTCCGGTGGGCCCCCTGAAAACCATGGGGATGTTGATCTGCCCTCCAGACATGTACAGCATCTTCGCCGCCGAATGGAGAACCTGATCCAGGGCGAGAATGGAGAAGTTGAAGGTCATGAACTCGATAATGGGACGAAGCCCCACCATTGCCGCGCCCACTCCCAGACCAGCGAACCCCAATTCGCTGATAGGGCTATCCACCACTCGAAGATCTCCGAACCGGTCCAGAAGCCCCCTGGATACCTTGTAGGCTCCATCGTACTCACCTACCTCCTCGCCCATGAGAAAGACGGAGTCATCCCGCTCCATCTCCTCCGCGAGAGCTTGGTTCAATGCCTCTCTGTAGGTGATCTCAGGCATTCAGGACCAGGTCCATTAAGGGGTAGCAACCAAAGAGACTACCGATCTCTTCCATCGAAGAAGAGCCGGCCGTGTTCATTGATCTGTGAATAGACGTGGGTGTACAACTCGGACGAGTCGGGTATCGGCGCACTGTCTGCGTACTCAACCGCCTCTTCCACCTTCGCTCGGGTCTCCTGGTCCATGATCTCCAACACCTCCTGGGTCAAAGCCCCTGCGTCGAAGAGCCTGTCCCTGAGGATCTTGATGGGGTCGTCCTTCTCGGTTCGCTCCGAGACTTCAGCCTTTGACCTATACGTTCCGGATACGGGATCCGACATGGAGTGCCCCCGGAAGCGGTAGGTCCGGACTTCCACGAACTGTGGCCCACCCCCTTCGCGAACACCCTCTACCAGTCTTTCGAAATGACGGTAGGTCTCCAGGACATCCTGGCCATTTACCACGCTGGAAGGAATCCCGTAGGCCGCGGATCGCTCCTCCACCCTGGTGGCTGAGACTCGGCGAAAGGCGGTGCCCATACCGTACTCGTTGTTCTCCACGACGAATACCACCGGCAGATTCCAGACAGCCGCCATGTTCAGGGATTCGTGGAACGCTCCCTGGTTCACCGCAGCCTCCCCCATGAAACACATGGCCACACGATCCTCACCCCGGTATTTGATAGCCCATCCCATCCCGGTGGCCAGGGGTACCTGCCCTCCAACGATCCCGTGTCCGCCCATGAAGGCTTGGTCCACGCCAAAAATGTGCATGGAGCCGCCCTTCCCCGCGGACGCGCCAGGAGCTTTCCCATAGAGCTCCGCCATTACCAACTGCGGATCCATCCCCTTGGCTAGAGCCTGGGTGTGTTCCCGGTAGGCAGAGATGACGTAATCATCATCACGGAGAGGACCGATGCACCCTGCCGCCGATCCCTCCTGCCCGATGTGAAGGTGGCAGAACCCGCCGATCTTCCCGATGGCGTATGCCTCCTCGGCCTTCTCCTCGAAGCGTCGAAACAGAAGCATCCGCCGGAGGAGTCCAAGAAGTTCTTCCTCTGAAAAACCCTTCAGGAGGTCATAAGTAGGATCGTTCTGCGTCTCGGCGGCCTCGGAAACCTCGGGTCGAACCGTACCGGATTCCATCCTCAATCCCCCCCCGCTCCGGGCCGGCTACGCTCCAAGCTCACCAGCGTCGGGAAGACCTCAGCCGGGGCCGGAATATCCGCCTCCATGACGTCCTGAATCGATCCAACAGCACCAGCTTCCACCTCACGCGCCTGTTCCTTTGCGTGATAACTGGACCGGACCAACGGTCCCGATTCCACGTGGGAGAATCCCATCTCCTCTTCCCCCACCTTCTTCCAGTTGGTGAACTCTTCCGGGCCAACCCATCGGGCAACGGGAATGTGGGCGGAGGA
>JBDHMC010000223.1:0-4602 GCA_039656355.1 Gemmatimonadota bacterium
CGTGAAGGGGTACGTGGAGGAGGAACTGGATGCTTTTCTTCCCGCGGACTTGGCCATTCTGAACCTCCCGCGAACCGGTGTCGCTGAGAGGATTCCTGTTCTGCTTAACCACCAGGCTCCTGAGAGGGTCATTTACGTGAGTTGCGACCCTGCTACCTTGGCCCGAGACCTTCAGCGACTGGAGGGATCTTACAAGGTGGAGAGGATCCGCTCGTTCGACCTCTTTCCCCAGACGGTACACATAGAGACCGTAGTCACCCTAGGGGGTCTGACCACGAAAAGGGAAAACGACCGCACGATGGATCTCAAAGGGAATTCGGAATAGACCCTATGCGATATTTCGTAACGATTGGCGATAGGGAGCTCGAGGTGGACCTCGGGCCTGAAGGGGTACGGGTAGACCGAAAGGAAGTTCAGGTCGACCTGGTGGAGATGGACGGGACCGAGGTGTACACCCTCCTGCTGGGAGGGAAGTCCCATCGGATCCTCGCCACCAAGAACGGCTCGGAGGAGTGGACCCTCCATTTGTCCGGTCGTCAACTTCGGGCCCAGGTAGTTGATGAAAGGACCCGGGCGATCAAGGAGATGACGGGGACCAAAGGAGGGACCGGGGGGCCCAAAACCCTCAGAGCCCCAATGCCCGGTCTTGTGATCAAAGTGGACGTCGAGGAAGGGGATGAGGTGAGCCCCGGCCAGGGACTCGTCATCGTCGAGGCCATGAAGATGGAGAACGAGCTCAAGAGTGACGGAGGTGGCAGGATCAGCCGAATCCTCGTAGGGCCAGGGCAGATCGTGGAGAAAGATCAGGTTCTCGTGGAGTTCCAGGCTCCCGAAGCCGCCTCCGAAGAGGGTTCGGACGGATGACCGAGAAAGGCGATGATCGCGGGTGGACTACAGGGAGCGGGCTCCCTGTGGACCCCCTCTACGTGGCCAGTGAGAAAGGTCCCAATTTAGGCGGGCCCGGAGAATACCCCTTCACGCGGGGAGTCCATCCCACCATGTACCGGGGACGTCTGTGGACCATGCGTCAATACGCCGGCTTCGGGACAGCGGAGGATACGAACCGCCGGTACCGGTACCTCCTTGAACAGGGCACCACCGGGCTCTCCGTGGCTTTTGATCTTCCAACCCAGATGGGTTACGACTCAGACCATCCCATGGCCGTGGGCGAGGTAGGCAGAGTAGGCGTCGCAATCGATTCCCTGGACGACTTGTCCGTCCTTTTCCAGGGGATCCCGTTGGGCGAGGTGTCCACCTCAATGACCATCAACGCCACGGCGGCCATCCTCCTGGCGTTCTACGTTGCCCTAGCGGACGAACAGGGAATCTCTCGGGCTGAGATTCGGGGCACGGTTCAGAATGACGTCCTCAAAGAGTATATCGCCAGAGGTACGTACATCTATCCGGTGGAGCCCAGCCTGCGACTCATCGCCGACGTCATGGCCTTTTGCGGGAGGGAGATCCCCCGTTGGAATACCATCTCTATCTCGGGTTACCACATGCGGGAGGCGGGGGCCACCGCCCCCCAGGAGCTGGCCTTTACCTTCGCCAATGGACTGGAGTACGTGGAGCGGGCTCTGGCGGCAGGACTCACTCTGGAAGACTTCGCCCCACGCATCTCCTTCTTCTTTGCCGCCCATAACGATGTCCTGGAGGAGGCTGCGAAGTTCAGGGCAGCCCGCCGTCTCTGGGCCCGGCTCATGCGGGAACGCCACGGGGCAACCGACGCAGCGTGCAAACTCCGCTTCCATACCCAAACAGGTGGCTCCACTCTCACTGCCCAACAACCCCTGAACAATGTTGTCCGGGTGACCCTTCAAGCCCTCTCGGCGATTCTTGGAGGCACCCAGTCCCTCCACACCAACGCCTATGACGAGGCTTTGGCCCTGCCCTCGGAAGAATCCGCACTTTTGGCTCTTCGGACCCAACAGATCCTCGCCCATGAGTCAGGGGTGACGAGTACCGTAGATCCCCTCGCCGGCAGCTACTACGTGGAGGCGCTTACGGATGCTGTGGAAGCCGAGGCAAGAGTGTACCTCGATCAGGTTCAGGAGATGGGTGGTGCCGCCAAGGCAGTGGAGTTCATGAAGGAAGAGATCCACCAGGCGGCCTATCGTTTCCAACTCGAGGTCGAGAGCGGCACCCGGACCTTCGTAGGCGTCAATGCATTCGAGGAGGAAGGGGGCGAGGACCCCATTCATCAGCCCGACTATCCGGCCCTGGAAAGAGCCCAAAAATCCCGGCTGGAAGCCATGAAATCCGGAAGGGACGGGAACGGCCTTCAGGGTTCCCTGGAGGGTATCCGAGCTGCCGCCCGATCTGGTGAGAACCTACTTCCACCACTGATCTCAGCCGCCAAGAACCGGGCCACATTAGGTGAAATCAGCGATTTGCTTCGTGAGGAATGGGGGAGCTACGACCAAGGGTGACGCTGGGCCCCATCCCTGGTTAGCTTTTTTCTTGAATTCCCCTGGGAGACGGAGGGTTTTGGGCTATGCCCACGTATGAATACAGGTGCCCTGAAGGGCATCATTTCGAGTTGGTCCAAAAGATGAGTGATAGGCCTCAGGCTATGTGTCCAGAGTGCGGCGCAGAGAGCGCAAGACAGATATCTGGAGGAGCCGGCTTTCTCTTCAAGGGAGACGGCTTTTACATCACCGATACTCGAAGCGATTCTTACAAGAAGGCCGCGTCGAAAGAAAAATCGGACGGGGTATCGGACAAGGTGTCGGCCAAAGAAAAGGCGAAACCAAGCGAGGCTCCGTCTCCTCCGGTGAAGGCCCAAAAACCTGGATCGGGGTCTTCCGGCGACGGCCCGTCCTCAGAGGGATCGTGACGGTATCATGTCCGACGCCCTTATAAAAACCGCCCTGAGACGAACCCTTGAAGAGATGGGGGTCTCTGAGGCGGAAATTCGCCTCGAGCGCCCCCGTGACCCTGACCATGGGGACTGGGCCACAAACCTCCCCCTTACCCTCGCATCACAACTCCGGAAACCTCCGCGGGACATTGCCCAGGAGATTTCTGACCGACTCGACCTTGCTGAGGCTGGAGTGGTGGCGGTGGAGATCGCAGGCCCCGGATTCCTGAATTTCCGTCTGTCCTCCGGGGCTGTCGCCGGGGCACTTCCCCAGATCCTCTCTGAGAACAGGGCCTACGGCCGATCGGAGGATGGCTCCGGGCAGCTCATCATGGTGGAATTCGTGTCGGCGAACCCCACGGGCCCCTTGCACTTGGGCCACGGACGCCAGGCCGCCCTGGGCGACGCCATCTCCTCCCTTCTGGACTGGAACGGTTGGACGGTCCACAGGGAGTTCTACTACAACGATGCCGGGAAACAAATCCAACTTCTGGCCGAAAGCGTCTGGGTCCGATATCAGCAGATTCTAGGGCAGACGTTGGAGTTTCCTGAAGGAGGGTACCAGGGGGAGTACGTCCGTGATTTAGCCCAGGAGATGATCTCCAGCGATGGGGACCGCTTCAAGGGAGATCACTCCCCTGAGGCCCTATCCTTCATGAGAGAGTTCGCCGTCCGCGTTTTGAGAGAGGACCAGGACCGGGATTTAGCCGAATTTCGGCTCTCCTTCGATCGATATTTTCTTGAGTCCTCTCTCTATTCGGACGGGTTGGTGGAGACCACCATCGAAGCCCTGGAAGAAACAGGGTTGGTGTATGAACTGGATGGCGCTTCCTGGCTCAAGACCACCCAGTACGGAGATCAAAAAGACAGGGTGATGGTCAAGGGAGACGGGACACCGACGTACTTCCTTCCTGATGTGGCCTACCACATGACGAAGTGGGAGAGAGGGTTTAGTCATGTGATCAACGTCCAAGGGTCGGATCACCACAGCACGGTGGACCGGGTCAGAGCCGGCCTCCAGACTCTTGGGCTCCCAGAAGGGTACCCAGAGTACGTGCTCCATCAAATGGTCACGGTGGAGCGAGAGGGAAAGGAAGTGAAGTTCTCCAAGCGGGCTGGCTCCTATTTAACCCTCAGGGAGTTGTTCAATGAGGTGGGAGTTGATGTAGCCCGATATTTCTTCCTGATGCGAAAGCCCGAGGCCCACCTGGTCTTTGATCTGGACGTGGCTTTGGACCAGTCGGAGAAGAACCCGGTATTCAAGGTTCAATACGCACACGCCCGCATGTGCTCCATCTTCCGAAAAGGGCAGGTGGACTGGGGCCAGATCCCGGTTGACGACCTAGGGCTGGAAGGGCTCTCCCACCCCCTGGAAAGGGACCTGATCAAGCGCCTGGCCGACTTCCCCGAAACCCTCCGACGGGCCGCCGGCGCAAGGGCCCCCCACATCCTCTGCGACTTCCTCGAACAGACCGCCGGCGCAGTGAACTCCTGGTACCACGCAGGAAACCCCTCCAGGAGCCCCGAATTGGCGGTCCTGGCGGAAGACCGGGATCTGAGGGCAGCCCGTCTGGCCCTGGCCCGGAGTGTTCAAATCGTGTTGAGGAACGGATTGGAGATCTTGGGGGTGTCCGCCCCCAACCGGATGGACCGATCAGAGGAGGAGCAGGATGCCTGAGGCGGACGGCCTTAGCTATCGAGCTGCGGGGGTCGACCTGGAAGCAGCGGAGAGAGCCAAGGGC
>JBDHMC010000224.1:0-4600 GCA_039656355.1 Gemmatimonadota bacterium
CGTTGTGCACCAAGGCGATATCCCCATCGGCGCTAAAGTGGGGGTGCGCGTTGACTTCGGTCGGTGCCCCGTGAGTGGCCCACCGAGTGTGGCCGATTCCGCAGGTCCCCTTGGGAGGGGCCTCTTCAATCGCCTCCTCGAGAACCGAGATCTTTCCCGGCCTCTTCAGGGTGGCCAGAGCGCCATCCTGGGTGATGATGCTGATCCCCGCAGAGTCGTAGCCCCGATACTCCAGGCGACGCAGACCTTCCATGAGGATCGGAGCGGCGTCCCTGGGCCCCAGATATCCAACAATTCCACACATGTTATTCTCTTGGTTTTCTTTGGAGTAAGCCTACCTATATACGGTGGCGCTTTTACGCCACGCCGTCCAGGATTTCAAACGCTCTTGCCAGGACGGCGTCCACTTCTTTTTCGGATGGGCCCTCCGCGATGAGCCGAACCACAGGTTCCGTTCCGGAGGGCCTGACGTGCAACCAGATCCGCTCCTCCGGCCAACTCATCCGAAGCCCATCGGATACATCCTGATCGGGAGGAGAGAGGTCAGCCTGGAGCGCATCGTAGGCTCCTGCCAGGGCATCCTGGGGGAATGTAAGTTTCCGCTTCTTAATGGTGTAGGTGGGCCAGCGATCAGCGGCTGCTCTCAGGCCACCACCCTGATCGAACAGGTGTTGGAGGATCAGGGCTGCCCCAAGCGGTGCGTCTCGAGTGAAGTGGAGACTTGGAAGGATCACGCCGCCGTTCCCTTCCCCACCCACGACAGCCCCCTCCCTCTGCATTCTCCGGGCTACGTTGATCTCCCCAACGGGGGCCCTGATTACCGAACCACCGAAGCTTCGGGCCACATCCTCTACCACTTGGCTCGTGGATAGATTCGTCACTACCACGCCGGGTTCCCTCCGCAAGACCACGGCCGACGCGAGAGCCAAGGTCAGATCCTCCCCCAGGGGTACTCCGTCCGCATCCACCAGAGATAGGCGATCCACGTCCGGGTCAACCGCCAATCCCAGATCAGCGCCATCAGCCCGAACCGTTTCGCCCAGAGCCGTCAGGTTCTCCGCCGTAGGCTCCGGATCCCTTGGAAACCGACCATGGGGTTCCGTGTGGATACCCACGACCTGACACCCCAGTGCCTGCAGAAGCTGGGGCATGATTACTCCCCCGGCCCCGTTCACACAGTCCAGGGCCACCCGAAAGCCACGAAGTTTCAGAGCCGGAACATCCAGGAACGGAAGGGTGAGGATCCTATCCATGTGCCGATCCACCGCCCCAGAATCCGATTTCAAAGAACCAATCTCGTCCCAACCAGCTCGGGGGGGGTCTTCCGTGAGCAGGTATCCCTGAAAGTCCCCCATGCTCTCTGCATCCAGAAAAATGCCCTCAGCCGAGGCGAACTTCAGAGCATTCCATTCCCCCGGGTTATGGCTGGCGGTGACACAGATTCCTCCGGCGCCTCCCTTCTCTTCCACGGCCAGAAGAAGCGTGGGTGTCGGTACCATTCCGAGATCCACCACATCACAACCCACGGATTGGAGACCGGCGGCAACACTTCTGGCCAGCATGGGGCCCGAGGTCCTGGAATCCCTTCCCAGAAACACGGGTTTTCCGTCCTGAGTTTTCCTCAGGAACGCCCCAAAACCAGCGGCGAGAGATGTGACCAACTCCGGAGTGAGGGGATGGCCGACTTTCCCTCTAAACCCGGAGACGCTCACCATGAGCTCCGGGGGGAAGACGATGGGCATGATAGCTGCGCGGATCGGGGAAAATGGGGTGCTGCACATTAGGTGGTTGAAGCTAGCAGACCCGGTGGGAGAGGGTCAATGAAACCTGTCCCCCCGGGGCGGCGTAGGATGATACATTAAAGGGAGCCCCCTTCGAGGGTGGAGTTCGCACACAATCAAGGCCAGGAGTTGGTGCCCATGACTGAAGATGGAAGCGGGAACGGCCAGGAGTCCGGAGGCGAAGAGGCCCGGGCAAAGAGGGTCCTTTCGGATATCTCCTCCCGAGCCTGGGAGCACCCGGCTGACCGAGCAGCCCTCCAGGCCCTTCGGAAAATCCCGATTTTCGACGATGTCCTCCGGAGCATGTTCGGGTTTTTTGGAGAGAAGCCCATCCGCTTGGCCTTCCAGGCCAACGCAGTGAAGGTGTCGGAAAACCAATTCCCTCATATCTACTCCCTGTACAAAGAAGTCTGCCACACCCTGGACCCGGAGGAGGAATACGACCTCTTCATCTCCCAAACCCCCATCGTCAACGCCGGAGCCTACGGGATGGACAAGCCGTTCATCATCCTGAACTCCGGGACGATCTGGCTGTTGAACGACGATGAGCTCTCGTTCATTCTAGGCCACGAGCTTGGTCACATCATGAGTGACCACGTCCTCTATCGAACCATGACGGTTCTACTCATCCAATTGGCCAGCATGGGCTTCCCGGTGGTGGGTTTGGCCGCTCGCGCTGTCCTGGTCGCCCTTTTGGAGTGGTATCGAAAAAGCGAGCTCTCCAGCGACCGGGCCGGCCTCCTGACGGTTCAGGATCCAGAAATGGCCATGATGGCCATGCTCAAGATGGCCGGCGGGATTCCCAATGGGGGGAAATGGGAATCCGAGTATTCCCTGGACGAGTTCATCATTCAGGCCGAGGAGTATCGAACCGGCGGGGACGTGGCGGATCAGGTGTACAAGGTCCTGAACCTCATGGCTACCACCCACCCTTTCTATGTCCTGCGGATCTCCGAAATCAGGGACTGGATCGAGGGTGGTGACTACGACCGGATCATCCGCGGGGAGTACGCCCGGCGTGGGGATCCCGATCCGGCGATTCAGGAGGACTTGAAGGCCGCTGCCAAGGCCTATGCCGAGGGAGCAAAGGACATGGTGGATACCATGACCGACGCGGCCCGCCGAATGGGGGAGGCTTTCAGGGAGGGATTCAAGAAGTAACCTGAACCTGGAACCGGACCTCGCCTCTCAGGGCGGGGATCCCTAGCGAGTACGCCACCAAAAGGGGGATGACCGAAGGAGACTGGTCGTCTCCCTTTTGACATCCAATCGGACCGGGACATACTCTTGCATCGAGCCTGTTTTTCCCGGGGCCGGAGCCCCATCCCTGGACACACGAAACCCAGAGCCATCCATGCGAATCCTCATGGTGGGAAACGGAGGGCGTGAGCATACCCTCCTATGGAAACTGAAGCGAGACGACCCTACGGCAGAGTTCTTTGCTACTCAACCAAATGGGGGCATGGCCGCTCTTGCAGAGGGTGTTGAAATCTCTCCCGGAGACACTGAGGCCCTCGCCGGGTGGGCTTCCTCCAAATCCATCGACCTGACGGTGGTAGGGCCGGAGGGCCCGCTGGCAGCCGGAATCGCTGACCGCTTCCGGGCCAAAGGCCTCCCCGTGTTCGGACCTTCTGCCGCAGCGGCCCGCATCGAGTCATCAAAAGCCTACTCCAAGGAGCTCATGCGGAACGCAGGAGTTCCTTCGGCCGATTTCCGCGTCTTCCGGGATCTCCCCGCCGCCGAGGACTACGTCCGGGAGCAGGGAGCGCCCATTGTAGTGAAGGCTTCGGGCCTAGCCGCGGGAAAAGGAGCCATCGTCTGCGACACCGTGGACCAGGCGCTGGATTCAATCAGAGGTATGATGAAGGACCTTCGATTCGGGGAAGCCGGCAGGGAGGTTGTGATCGAGGAGTACATGCGAGGGGAGGAGCTGTCCGTTTTCGCCCTGACGGATGGTAAAGGGACCCTGACACTCCTCCCGTCCCAAGACCATAAAAGGGTGGGTGAGGGAGACACTGGCCCCAACACGGGCGGGATGGGGGCCTACGCCCCAGTCTCCCTCGTGACCCCGGAACTGATGAAGGAGGTGGAAGCGAAAGTACTCCTCCCGACGCTCCGCGCCCTGGAGGCCGATGGCTCGTTCTTTCAAGGACTTCTCTACGCTGGGCTCATGCTGACTTCAGAAGGCCCCAAAGTGGTAGAGTTCAACTGCCGCTTCGGGGACCCCGAGACACAGGCCATCCTCCCCCTCCTCACCAGCCCGCTCCTGGATCCCATCGCCACCATCGCCGAAGGCGGTTCGGTGGCCGACATGGAGCTCCAATGGCAACAGGGGGGAGCTGTCACCACGGTCCTGGCATCCGAGGGGTATCCGGGAAGTTATGAGAGGGGGAAGGCCATCGAACTTCCCCCTACCCTCGCCGAGGATCCGGAACTTTTTGTCTTCCACGCCGGGACTCAACAATCGGCCGAGAGCCTCGTGACCTCCGGCGGGAGGGTTTTGGCCGTGACCGGGTTGGGCAATTCCCTCGGGGATGCAGCCAGGAAGAGCCTGGTCGGAGCGGATGCCGTGAACTTTGAAGGGAAGTATTTCCGGACCGATATCGGTTGGCGGGAATTCGCCAGGGACGAAGGAAACCGCCCATGATTGTTCCCACGACACCAAACGGCGAGGGTCGGCCGGGCGGTACCGCCGTCCGGCTCTGGAAGGCTGTTGCGAAAAGGGGGCGAGCCGCGTTACTCGCGCCACGGGGCCATATGCAAGGCGGGGCTTCGATGGCATAGCCATGCGTTACGTCGAGAAGTCCCAACGTAGTAGA
>JBDHMC010000225.1:0-4585 GCA_039656355.1 Gemmatimonadota bacterium
ATTGCTGCCTCCCGATACGCATTCGCGGCCCGATTGGAGCGGAACCACGACTGGCTGGCTGTCGGAGACCTTCAGACATCGAGTTTCGCGGATGGGCTGACGCTCTCCCGATACACGCGGGCCCTCGCGGGGGCTGCTGGACGAGTGGAGACGGGCCCGGTGACGTGGAATGGATTCGGGGCCCTCACCACCCAGACTCTGCGGCAATCCCAGATCCGGGGCGATGGTAGCTCCGGGCCGTATCTCGTGGAAACGGACATCCTCCCGGGGACCGAGCGGGTGACCATGGAGGTCCGAGCCCAGGAAAACGCTACCCGTATCGTGAGTCAGCAGGGACTCCAGCGGTATGTGGATTACCAGATAGACTACCGGAACGGGACACTGTTGCTGAAACGCCCGGTTCCGGCGGCGGATCCCTTCGGAAACCCGGTCTTCCTCATGGTGACCTATGAGGCGGAAGGCGGGGGCTCCAGGAGTGCCGTCTGGGGTGTCAGAGCCACCGCCGACCTGGGCCAGATACCGGGGCTCGGCCAGGCGGACTCGATTCCCGTGGGTCTCACCTTCGTCCAGGACGATTTGGCTTTGGGTCGGTTCAGGCTGTACGGCGCGGATCTGGGGCTCCGGATCGGCGGCCGATTGAACTTGAAGACGGAGGTGGCCCAGGCCGAATCCCCCGATTCCACAGACTTCGCTGCACAGGTTGAGGGGGCCATGAAGCTGTTCGATGGGCGCCTCGACCTGTCCGGTCGTTGGCTTCACATCGGGGACGAGTTCCGGAACCCAGCCAACCTTGGGCTGCTCGGGGGAACCGAGGAAGTCCGGGTCGGCGCGGGCCTGAAAGTGTGGGACTCGAAGCTACTGTTCGAGCACCAACGGCAGGAGTTCGGGAGTCGGGACCTGATTCGGTCCAAGACTCTTCTCAACGTCTCCAATGACGTTCGCGACGATTTGAAGCTTCAAGTCCAGGTCTCGAGTGAGGCCGTCGCCACCCAGGGCATGGAGGACGACACCGGGGCGAGTCAGGTTAAGCTTACCTGGACTCCCCACCCCCGGGTCAGCCTCTGGTCTGAAGGGCGGCGGCAACTTTGGAGTCGGGGAGACGACCTGGCTACGGGTGACTTCCTTGGTGTGGGAGGATCCGTCAAGGTTTCCTCCTGGATTTCCCTGGAAGCTCGGCATCTGGTGGTGAGCCCCCGAGAAGATGGGGAGTCCTACTCTCTCACGAACCTTGGTGTTCGGTCCGAATTGGCGTCCGGCGCCCGCGCTTGGGGATCGTACCAGCTTTCGGGCGGCATCAGCGGCCCGTCCAACGCCGCGGTCCTCGGTCTGAGTCACCGCCTCTATTTGGGTTCGTCATGGACGCTCAACGCCCTTGTGGAGCGCCGTCAGGGCGTTCAGCAGGCGCCGTTGGGGGACAACGTTCTGGCCATGCCTTTCTCCGGGCCGGAGGAAGACTACTGGTCGACCGGTCTCGGCGTGGAGCACCTTCCCACTGACTCGCCCTATCGCCTTTCGGCCAAGGGTGAAATGCGGGACGGGTCCAACCACTCCAACCGTTTCCTGACTGTGGCCGGGGACGTTTCCCTCAACGCGTCCCTCGCCTTCCTCTCCCGCCAGGAGTTGGTCTGGACAGAGCGTCTCCAGGGCGACGAGAAGAAAGAAAGCCGACGGATCTGGAGCCTCTGGGGGATGGCATTCCGGCCTTCCGACTCCGACGGCCTGAACGCACTTGTGAAGGTGGAGTGGAGAGAGGACAAAGATCCGGGTGGGGCAGGGGTCTTGAGCACCCCGGGCCAGGATCGGAGGCTGATCGCCACCGGTGAGGTCATCTGGGCACCGTCCGCCAAATGGGAACTGAGTGGGCGTTATTCCATGCGCAGAGCGGAGAACACAGCATCATCCGGTGTTGCGACTCAGGATCTCTCCGTTCGGACCACCACTGATTACGGCGGCGCCAAGGCAGAGGTAAACCTCTTCCCATGGCTGGGGTTCCGGACGGACCTGAGGCTGCTGAATGAACGGACCACAGGGACGGTGGAGTGGGATGTGGCTCCATCGATTCTGTTGAACTTGATGCAGGGCATTGAATTGCAGGGTGGATATCGATTCGGAGGCCTTCAGGATCCCGACTTCGCCGTTCGCAGTGGCGAGGGGTGGTTCCTGACTTTCGGCACCCGGATCACGGAAGGGACTCTTTCGAACGTGGCTGGGTTCTGGCGGTCGAGGCTAGACCACCTCCCATGGCAACGATAAGGGACAAGCGAGGGATAAGATGAGTGGATTGAATCAGGCACCGGTCGGTAGTACCCGCTCGACTGCAGGGGACGGGGCGGGTGAGGTCCGGGATAAGATCCTGGTCGTAATGGAGGGGGTTCATCACCAGTTGCGAACTCCGCTGAGCCGGGTGGTCGGTCTCATCGACCTCCTGTTGGATACTCCTCTCGAGGACGAGCAACGGCGGTGGGTCCGTGAGATCCAATCCTCCGCCCGGGAAATCTCGGATGGCCTCGACGAAGCCCTCTCCCTGGTGGAGGTGGAAGCGGAGGGCGTGGAGCTGGAGAGCATACCCTTCTCCCTCTCGACGATCCTGACAGCTGCAAGCCGAAGGGTCGAACGACAGCTTGCTGAACGCGAGAATCGAGTAAGGATCGTTGAAAGTCCTGACATCCCAGATTTCCTCCTGGGTGATGCCGTGCAACTCGATCGGACCCTGATCCACCTCATCATGTGTGTGTCTCGCCAACTGGAGGGAGAGACGATTCTCCTGCGGTTGGGGCAGGATGGGCGGACCAACGGGAACGTCCGGGTCCTTTTTGAGATCGACCCGGAAGGCTCCGCAGCGATCCCACCGGTGAAGGTACTGGAGGCCTCAATCGACTTCGAATTAGCACGTGCCCTGGTAAAGGCCATGGGTGGGGAAGTCATGGACTCAGATCCGGCCAATCCAAAGTCCCCCCTTCGGTTCTGGCTCCCTTTCTCAGAACCACACCATCCGGGTCGCCGCTCGACGGATCGGGCACTTCCGAACCCCCCGAGTTCCCATCGGTCTACGGGGTCGCCTTCGGAGCCAACCCTCGGGCAACCCGCGGAAGCCCTCCGTATCCTGCTTGCGGAAGACGATCTCGTTCTCCAGATTCTGACGCGGAAACTCCTGGAACTGAGAGGCCATGAGGTTCACGTCGTGCTGAATGGTCGAGACGCCGTCGAGGCAGTCAAACTTAGAGCCTTCGATGTAGTCCTCATGGACCTGGAAATGCCGGAATTGGACGGGATCTCGGCGACTCGCGAGATTCGGTCTGCCGCAGGGTGCTCTGGACCTCCCATCGTCGCCTACACAGCGCATGCTCTTTCGGAGGTTCGCGCACGCTGTAAAAATGCCGGAATGGACGGATTCCTAGCAAAACCTGTAAACGCCGAAGACCTGTATCAAGAATTGGAGCGTTGGCCTCACCGGAGTGACGGCTAAGAAGAAAAAATGACTGAAAGCCCCACCCAAAACCTTCAACCCCCCCGGGGTGAGGGTGGTGACCAGACTGTCTTCAAGGCGGGCGGGCTCCTGGCCCCCCTCCTGGAAGCCGGTCTTGATGAGGACGCACGAGAGATCGTCGAGTTCTTCTTGGAGGCGTACCTGGAAAATTTCGCCGACATCCAGGATTCTCTTGACAAAGAGGACCTGGAGAGTTGTGCAAGTTCTGCGCACTCCCTTATCGGATCCGCCGGTGGAATTGGAGCGGAAGGCCTGGCCGATGGGTTGGCGCGCTTGGAGAAGGCCTGCAGGGCAGGCGACCTCACAGCGGCCGGAGACGCCAAGGTTCATCTCAAGGCAGAACAAGAGAGGGTGTTCCCCGCCATCCGCCAGTTCCTGTCCCAGGGAGCTGAATAACTCCAGGGGAACTGACCGCTTCTGACCTTTAGTATAGGACCTCTGACCCGCAGCCGGATCCGCTGGTTACTTCTCGCGTTACCATACCGTAACATTCGCATCTCCTGCCTCAGACAGGAGGCCAGCTAAACCTCAGTCGTATAGTATCTTACCTGAACTTGACCTTGGGCACGGTTTCTGCAGAAGTCCCACTGGGATTCCCGGTCTCTGCCGGTCCCCAGGAAAGCCCTGGTGGATCGAGGGAGCAGCGGTAAGGCTTCTGGATGGTTTCGTCACTGGAAAACGATGGACTGAAACGGGATCGCCGGCCTGTCATAGGCCGGGGGGCCTTGGTCCGTTTATCCCCACACGAGACCCGTAGGGCGGCATCGCGGTTCCTGGTGGCGGTGGCCTGTCTCGGAATGGCCGCCCTGCTGCCGCAAGAAGCCGAAGGCCAGGTGACCCAGTCGGGTGCGTGGACGACCGGTCTTACCCACACCGTTGGTGCTGGCTCCGACCGCCTCTTGGTCTTTATGGCCGGGACCGAGAACGGCAAGGCCGACACCACCCTGGCGCCTCCGACCCGGGATATCATCGCTGTCAGCTATGGCGGGCAGGCCTTGACCCAGGTGATCGACAGGGTGGTCTGCGTGGCGAGCCCAGGCAACGAATGGTTCTGTAACAGAGGTGAGACCTGGTATTTGAACGAGGCCGGGATCGGAT
>JBDHMC010000226.1:0-6644 GCA_039656355.1 Gemmatimonadota bacterium
ACCGCCGGAGAGCGCTGTGCTCCCCGGCGGTTGTTGTCGTCCTGAGGGGCCGAACCAGCCCCGGATCATCTTACCTAGATAAGGCCTCCACCACCCCTGGGTTTCGCGGTCCGACCAGAAGAGCTCGACCGCGAGCTGCTGCCCGAGCTACTCACCCCTCCCCCACCCCTGGGTTTCGCCGTCCGACCAGAAGAGCTCGACCCACCGCTACTTCGCACACCAGGAGAAGCCGCGGCCCGGCTTCCACCGCTGGAACCTGAAGAGCTGCCACGAGTTCGGGCCGTCCTGCCGGTGTATCCCGAGCTGGATCCACCCCGAGTATACCCCCGGCCCTGGATCATCCGTCCCGAAGAGCGTACTGGCTGCACGAGAATGGGCCTGGGTTGATAGCCGTAACCGCCATAGCCACCGTAGCCGCCGTACCCGTATCCGCCATACCCGTATCCGCCATACCCGTACCCGTACCCGTACCGGTCATACCCAAAACCAAATCCGTACCCGCCGTACCCGAAGAACGGGTTATACCCCATATAGATCCTTCGGCGGGGAACTTGGTCGTCATATTCCTGGGCTTGGGCAGGACCCGCTTTCACGGCAAACCGGTCTGGGAAGGAGACTGCGACGGCCAAGTCGATGACGCTTTCCGGAACACCGGCGTCAGCCAGGCGGATCAACATGTCGGAGCTAATGGCGAAGGGATCGCCTCGTTCGGCAATGAGGGCTTCCACGGCCACCGCATCCACCTTCCCCACCGCCTCGATGAGGTCCTCTTCCGTCAAACGGGCCGAAGCCGCGAGTCGGGAGGCCTTTACTGATGACGCCCGGGAAGCCACGACGTTCTCCATGCCAGCCTCTTCAACACGGCTGGCCCGGGCCAGGCGATACCGGAGCACCCAGGGGGTACCGTCAACAGCCTTGATGTCCACCCACTCCATGGGGTTCATCATGGCCAGGATGCCTGAGGCGCCACGTTCGACTCCACCTTCGCAGACATACTCTGATTTCAGGTAAACCCGGCGACCATCATCGGAGAAACGGGCTTCTTCCAGCCCCAGGCACTCCTCCCGTTCCGCATTCCGCGGAATCCCGTCAGCCAGGATCGCCTCGCTGGAGGTTAGTTCACCTTCGGCCCAGGTGACGAACTCCACCCCCTGCCCTTCAGTGGCAGGTCGAACACAGAGAAGGGGTGCCTCCTCTCCCCCATCCACCGCTTCCCAACATCCCAGCCAGGGAAGCCATCGGGAATCCATGTCCTGAGCCGCAACGGTCGAAGGAACCACTCCAGCCAGCAGCACCACACTCGCCAACAGGCCGCCGGCAACAGAGAAACGTGGATTTCTTCCTCTAATCATGATCTTCATCCTTTCGCGGCTCACCACCGGACGCCGAAGCCTATCGAGGCCTGGAACCCGGAGAGGTCGATCTGCTCATATCCAACGTAAGAGTTGCGGTCGAGGTCTGCATCTGCCAGGGAATAACGGCCTTCGGCCATCATCACGAACTGTGGGGAGAAAGCCCACTGAACGCCCCCAAAGGCATGCCCCATCCATGCCGAGCCCTTAGAATAGTAACTTGCTCCGAAGACCCCCAGGTCCTCAAAGTCCACAAAATCACCAACCTGCTCGAACCTGTACAACATCTGTCCCGCGCCAACCCCAATGTAGGGAGCCCACGTGGTGGGAATCCAGGATAGACTCCCGATCTCCCGCCCCCGGTCCATCAGAAAATACCTGAGCGATGCCGTAATTGGGATCTGCGTGAAGCGGGTTTGCTGCTCGATCGGAAGGTCGTCGCCGTCGACCCACTTCACATACTCGGACCAGGTACTGGACCTCGAATAGGAGGCCTCAAAGGCCAGATCCATGCGGTCATTCAGATAGATAGACAACCCGCCGCCAACAACAGGAGCATGGAAGTCACCCTTATCCAGAGTGAACAGCTCATCGACCTCCTGGAAGATATCGCTGCCCGCTGAGGGTATCCCGTACCCAAAGTTCACGCTCAGAGTCACCCTGGGGGGTTTGAACATAAAATCCCCCATGAACTCTTGACCACTCAGAGGTGTTGGGCTCAACACCGCCGCGCCACACAGTGCCCCCAGAGCAGTAATGGAGAAGGGAATTTAACCACCCAAAAGGGGCCAGCAAGCCTCAAAAGGGCAAGTCATGTGCCATTCCCGAGGGACCGTGATTCCTTTGATTCCGGGTCCTTTTACCCCTCAGGGGTTCTGAGGCTCCAACCTTTGGGACAGAGGCCGTCCTTGAAAGAGGACAGATCGGTGAAAACCCGCTTCCAACTTTCTGAGCACAAACATCATCCAATCAAGGTCGAACCAACGCCCCCGAAGGGGCTTTTGGCATCAGGAAGCCCAAAGGAGTTGATTTCATGAGCGTCATGCGCACTATCCTCGGACTCGGCCTTTGTACGTTGCTCACCGTCACAGCCGCGCCCCTGGGGGCCCAGAGCGACACCTTCGAATGGGGCGGGAATATGTCCTCCGGCCAAACCCTGGAGGTAAGGGGGATCGTTGGGGACATTACAGTCACTCTTGGCTCGGGAAACCGGGCAGAGGTGGTAGCCCGGAAACGGGGGGAAGAGGACGATTTCCATCAGGTGGCCATCGAAATGGCGGAAGCCGGTGATCGCATCGTCATCTGTGCCGTTTACGGGGAGTGGAACCATGGGGAGGGCCGGTGCCACCCTGACCACGATGGCCGGAATGACGAGGACAGTGACCGCCATCGGAACGTGGACATGGATGTGGAAGTGGATTTCGAGGTACGTCTCCCCGCCGGGGTGGAATTGAAGGGGATGATGGTCTCCGGAGACATCGAGGCGGAGGGCCTTCGGTCCGACGTATCGGTAAACACGGTGGACGGTAGCATCTCCGTGGTCACGACCGGTCGTGCTTGGGCAAACACTGTGAGCGGTGACATC
This sequence comes from Gemmatimonadota bacterium, assembly GCA_039656355.1. Lineage (GTDB taxonomy): Bacteria > Gemmatimonadota > Gemmatimonadetes > Longimicrobiales > Gaopeijiaceae > JABDNZ01. The sequence goes on from JBDHMC010000226.1 coordinate 2,938, forward strand.
GAGATCGAGATGGGAGATTTCTCTGGCGGGGATCTGGACTTCCACACCGTGAGCGGGGACATCACACTCTGGCTCCCCTCCGACTTTTCCGCCGACGTGGATTTCAGCTCGCTCTCCGGGGATTTCGACACCGACTTCGACCTGACTATCCAAAGCAAGGAGGACCGCTGGATCGGATCTCAGATCGAGGGAACCATCGGCGGGGGGGGGAGAGAGATCTCCCTAAAGACCATCAGCGGCGACGTCGAGATCCGACGATCGAGGGGCTGACGCACTGAATCCAGGAGTAGGACTAGAGCAGAAGCAGGAATAGAAAGAGGGCCCCGGGAACATCCCTGGGGCCCCCTTTTTCCATCTCTTTCCATATCGACCAACTCTGTGGTTCGGTCGAGCCTTCTCCTCAGGGACCGCGGTCAGTCCGGATCGTAGAGCCCCGCATGAACGGCAGCAATCACGTGGCCCACCCAACTCAGGAGCCCGAAGGAAAATATGTGAATGGCCGTGGCCAGGACAACCATGAACAAAGCTGCCATGATCCGCCCCTGAACCAACTGACCCAGACCGGGAATGAAAAAGCTGGCGATACCGGCGATGATGTTACCGGACGAGCCTCTTCCCTCAGACATTTGAGCACCTCCTCAGGCACTGAAGAACACCTCCACCTTCCATACGGAAAGAGGAACTGCTTGGATTCGAGGTCAGCCCCTCCTCAACCCCAGCCTCTCGAGGAGATCACCAAAACGCTGGTCTTCCCGGATTTTATCCCATAAGGGGTCCGAAAGCTGAAAAAGCCAACTATCGAACTGTTCCTCGGCCTGAGCCAGCCACTCAAAAGCCTCATCGACCCGCCCTAAACGGGCGTAGGAAATGGCGATGGGGCCGGGGCGAGGATCAGCTTCCGCCAAGTGCCAGTCCAACCACTGCGTCCACACGCCCTCCATCCCTTCCGCTCCGAACAAGTCCTGCAAACCAGCCACTTCCTGCGTGTCACGATTGCTACCGAGGGCGGCTCGTTGCAACGCTGCTACCGCTTCCTCTTCTCGCCCCATCTGCTCCAAGGATAAGGCCTGGTAGAAGTGGCCCCCTGTTGCAGATGGCGTGAGCTCCATCGCCCTGTTCATGACCTCCACTGCTTCCTCATACCGCCGTCCAATGTGGAACATCCGGGCGGCCGCCCTGTGTCCGCCTCCGGATACGGGATCGAGTTGAAGCAGTCGAAGCCCTGACTCTATGGCCTCGTCGTACCGCCCCATGGCTTGCAGGAAATATGTCCGCAGATAGTGTGCTCTGAAGTCGTCGGGACTCGTGGAAAGGGCATCGGTGAGCTCCTGCTCCACTTCACCCCACTCTCGCTCGAAGCTGAAGTGGACCCAAGCCAGGGTGACCCGAGGCTCGATCAGGGTCCGGTCCAGTTCCAAGGCCCGGAGGGCTGCAATCTTGGCTTCGGGAAAGACATCCTCAGGAGGGGCTAGGAAGAAGTTCCCCATTGCGACGTAGGTCCCCGACAGAGCAGCCCAAGCTGTCGCAAAGGTGGGATCAAGTGTGACCGCTTGGCGAAAAAGCTCATTCGCTGGTTGGACGGCCGATGAAGATGAACTGGATCCCCCGTAGATTTGGCGCCCCCGAAGGTAAGCATCGTGGGCGAGGTCATTCTCCGTGTGCCCTATTTCAATGCCGGAAGGGTCAGAGGGTAACAACGTGGCTTCAAGGGCCTGTGCGATCTGAGCCGCCACATCGCTCTGTACATCGAAGAAGGCGACGGCTGAGGCAACCTCATCATATCCCGCTGCCCACAAGTGTTGATCCGAGCGGGCGTCTGCAAGGTGGACGTTGACCCGGATTCGGTCCTCGACCTTCTGAAAAGTCCCCTCAACCAGATACCAGACCCCCAGCTCCCCTGCGATTTCCTTAAGGCTCCGGTCACCCCTGTCCTGGTATCTCATGACCGAGGTCCGGGACACGACTTCAAGGGAGCTGATCTTGGAGATCTGCGTGAGCAGCTCTTCGTGGAGCCCATCGGCCAGGTAGGAGTCTTCCTCCCCAGCCTGACTGAGGTTATCGAACGGAAGGATGGCGATTCGTAGGGCCGATGGCTCCGGCGGACCCAGGAAATCGAAACTGGCGGCTTCATCCTCTCCACGGACAAGCCATAACGTTACCACACACAAAGCCACGATCCCGAGGAGGAGGCCCGCCTCCAGGCCACCAACTCGCTGACGGCCCTTTTCACCGTGGAACCAGGCCAGAACCACCGTCACCAGCGAACCAAAAGCCAGAACGACGATCCCTGCTTCCACGAGGAATTCCGGCCAGCTGAACCTGCCTCCGACGATGTCCAAAACCTCGACGAGCACCACCGCAACAGCCACATAGGCAGTGCTCCACTGCACCACCTTCTTCTTCATCAGGTTCGGAAACGGGTTCCGCATGCAGATCTCAGGGCCGGAGCTCGGGAGTCCGCCCGCTCAGAATCCCCTAGCCGTTTGATGCGTGCCAGGCCGCCAACACCTCGGCCTCCCTTTCCGGGGTTACCCCTGCCCTCAGGTTGTCCTGCTCCTCCTGGGGACGTGCGAAGTGATAATCCAGGGTTTCCTTCGCCGTTACCGCCAGCGGGCGGAAGGTGAAACCACGCTCCACCTCGGGCGTGAGGTCGAAACGCGCGAAACCTTCTCGGCCAGGCCCCGGCGGCATCCATACCGGCATGTGGGAGTACGGCCGGATCTCCTGTTCCTGGAGGAAGGACTGGGGAACCCAGGTGAAGGTGGTTTCGGCGGTGGTAACTGCCCGAATCCCGTAGAGGAGCTCGGCCATTGGACGAGGGGTGGCAGGCCCGACACAGTTGAAGACACCGTTGTACCGGTTCTCACCCACTCGGACCATCCACTCGGTGAAATCCCGGACGTCGATGATCTGCACCGGATCCGACGGATCACCCGGCGCGAGCACCTCACCACCTCGGTGGATCCGCACGGGCCAGTAGGTGAATCGATCCGTGGTGTCCCCAGGCCCGATAATGAGCCCGGGTCGGAAAATGGTGGACGTCTCAGGAAAGACCTTTTGCACCTGCCTTTCGCAAAGGGCTTTCTGAAGTCCGTAGGGAAGACGTTCGGCCCCTGGTTCCACACCGGCGGTCTCGTAGGTGAAGGTGGGAGCGTTCGCATGCATGGGGATGGAGCTGAGGTCGGAATAGGCCGAACGTGACGACACGTAGTGGTACCGATCCACGGAGTCCTTCAGGAACTCGGTGGACAACTCCACCCAATCGATGTTCGAGGCGTTGTTGTCGAAGCAGACGTCCCAATGCCGGCCACTCAGAGATTCGAGATCATCGTTCCGGTCTCCCACCAGTTTTTCGAGATCCGGGAAAAGTTCCGTGTTGCTCTGTCCCCGATTGAAGAGGGTGACCTCATGGCCTCGCTCCACGGCATAACGGACGGTATGGGGTCCGATAAACCCGGTCCCTCCAAGAACCAGGATCTTCAGCTTTTCGGCCGGACCTGTCTGAGCGGAAGAACTATTTGGCTGGGGCTCGTCGCAGCTTGAGGGGACCAGGCCAAGCCCCAAGGCGCCCCCTGCCACGGCAGATCCACGCAGAAAATCTCTCCGACTGGTTCCTCTCTTCTTCATCTCTTCCTCTTCCGTTGAATCAGTACCCGACAGCCGCCCCACCCCGTATGTGGTCTGAGGCCCCGGCCAGGGTTCCGTCT
>JBDHMC010000227.1:0-4575 GCA_039656355.1 Gemmatimonadota bacterium
GAACCTGCTGCGATGGGTTTCGGCCCGGACCATGAAAGAGACGTTCGTCCCCCCCACGGAGTACGGCTATCCGTACATGGGAGGCTAGGAACGGAGGAGGACAGCTCCACTGCCGTTTAGGAAACCTCTGCGCAAGTGGGGAGGAAACTGAAGGCCCCGGAGGGGAATCCCCTCCGGGGCCTTCAGCCCGTCTTCTGGGCGGACAGACCTCAGGTAAACTGCTGCAACAGGTCGCTGAGGGCCTGGTACTCCCCCGACAAGGGATTGTGGAAGACAAGCCGGCGTCGAACCAAGAGTCCCAAGGTCTCGGCAGCCCCGTTTCCCGGCACCAGATCCTGAATCTCTCCGGGGGTGATGCATCCTCTACCCTCCAAAGCCCGCCAAACCTCCAACTCCTTCCAGGAAGTCGAGCCGATGAGCTCGAAGGCGCCTGCCTCGGTCTCAGAAACCGCCGCCAGGGTCTGTCTCTCGAGCACCACCTCAATGGGGTCGCGGTGTAGCTCTCGGATCCCCCGAAAAACAAAAAAGGCCTCCCGGGGGCGGTCTTCCTCCAGGAACCTGAGAAGAAGTTTGGCTACCACCTCGTCGGCACACGAGAAGTCTATGACGGTTACCTGGGAGAGATCGATGACAGATAGGCTTACGGGACCGGTCCCTTCCGCCAAGACGCTCTCGATGGCCAACCGAACCGCCTGGCCCGTGGGGCGGGTCACGAGGGACGAGTAGAGGGAGGCCACGTTTCGACGAACCAGTCGCCCCACATCGATGGAGAACGGATCTACATCGAAATCAGGCATGGTCGTCTACCTTGGCCGGCAAAATGATGTGGATTTGGGCACCCGGAAACACCGGGAGACCTTCCTCCAGAGGGGGGGCGTCGTCCCAACTCGGAACGTCAGCGATACGGGCGGTCCCGCTCCGGATGGAGATGGCGCCATCCCACCGCCGGATCTGCTTTCTTATCTGCTGGATGCCCTGACCCCGACCCGAGTCCGGGAACCTGGTGAGACCGTGAATGAAAGCCGCTTCCAACGCTGTCGCATCCCCCCACCGATCCCCGAATCGAGTAGCATGGGTGTCGGCCAGAGATCCTTTGAAGCCCTTCCCTACATCAGCCAGGCTCAGAATCAGAACCTGCCGCCCGAGCCTTTTCGCCCAGGTGTAGGTCTGAGCCGAGACCCATCCGGGAGCCTCGGCATGCTCGATAATATTCTGGCACACCTCTGAAAGGATGACACTGAACTGAACCACTGAAGAGGCCGGGTAGTTGAGGGTGTTAGCCAGAATGGCCCCCGCCCGTTGCTGTACTCGGTCCACCACCGCGTGGATGTCCGTATTCGTGGTGATGGGGGTGATCTCCAAAAGAACGTCGGACCCACCCGAAGTTCGGCGGGGGTGCTTCACATCGAGGTCGAAAATGGACTCGGCAACCTCGAAGAAGCGCATCCGAGCCAAATAGGTCGTGACCTCGGCTCCTTCCAGAAGTTGGAGCCTAGGGGCAACCCCCTGCCGATCCCGAGCGACAGTCCCAGCTGCCAGTAGCCCGATAATGCCACCCGGATCCACCCACCTCAGGTGCCTCCCATCGAAGAGGACCTTCTCTTCCCCCATCTCCGCCAGTTCCTTGGCGAGTTGGTCAAAAGAGGAGGCATCAAGTGTTCCCGGGACGGAGATGATCTGCAATGGCACTCCAATCAATGGAGGGATCCCTCTCCGGCCTCGGGATCCTTTGGAGAAAGTTGGTGGTGTCTGGGCTCAGGGCCCCGAAACTCCCCCGAGGTGATGGCGAAGCCTACGAGCCCCTCGGTACTCGACTTTTCGGCCTGCCAGATGGTTCGCCTGAGTCATGGCCCCCTCCAGGGAATCGCCTCCGAGGAGTCGCGCGAAGAAAGTAGCTCCCCATACGTCCCCACATCCAGTAGGGTCCCCTGAAAGGGGGTCATCCCGCAAGGGCGCTCTGCCCGTCCAAGTCTCTCCTCCTGAGCGGGATGCCTTCCGGGTCCCCGGCCACGACCTTGGATCGGGGCTAAACTCGGGGGCCGCTACGAAGGCAGCACCGCTGGCGCCCATGGTTACAGCGATAAGCTTGAGTTCCGGTCCTACCGTTTCCGCTGCCAGCTCCCAGGGGTTTCCCCTGTTGCGCCCCATGAGCTCAAATTCGTCTTCATTCATCTGAACCGCATCGAAGGCCCTGGCCCAGGCCCCCCACTCGGGCAGCTCCCGGGGAAATCTGTGGCCGTCGGATCTAATCCCCTGGAAGAGGGAATGGAGATCGGCGTAGAGGGGGGCTGGGAAGTGTCGTTGAAACTGTTGGGCGGTTTCGAGGCCCATTTCCAGCCCGGTAATGAAGTTCAGGTAGAGTGCATCCACCTCCTCCAACAGGGGTTCTAGCTCCTCCCATGTCCAAGGCGGGACGTCCCCCACCAACCGCTCAAGCCTCCGGGTCTGATCCTGGTAGCGGAGCTTCACTTTGTAGTTCCGGAAAGGTTCGATCCGGACGCCAGGATCCATCTGGACCCGCGGAATCGACCCGAGGTAGTCGACGGCTCGATCCGCCAGGTCCTCTCCCAGTTTGAGCATGGGTTTCATCACCCATTCCTCCGGAAGCACTACGCTGAGGGCCTCCATGGCATAGGCGATCCCTCCCCATTCCTCCACCGGCGCCCGCCGCTGGTCCCGATCCTGAATCGAGTCCCAGACCAAGCTTCCAACTACCCCCAAACGGAATGGCCGCGGGGGAGATGTCTCCCCTGAACCGGGTGCATGCCCTATCGAGGAGTCGGTTTCTCGAACCGTCGTAGGTTGGCGGTCAGATATGTCCAAAAGTTGCTTTCTTGAAAATCCCGGCAGCCCCGATCACGCCAGCTGTTTCCGGAAGAGCCGCCGGGACGATTTGGCAGGCGTCTACGGCCGAGCGAAAGGCCCTCCGACGAACCTCTTTCCTCAGGGGAACGAACAGGTGGTCCCCGGCCCGCGTGACCCCGCCTGCGATCACAATGACGTCCGGGTTCAGGATGTTGATGAGGTTCGCGATCCCGACCCCCAAGAACTTCGCCGTTTCCTTCATGACCTCGTCCGCGTAGGGATCGCCCAGGACCACACCTTCATAGACCGTGGCTGCCGTGATCTTCGCCAGGTCTCCCTCTACGAGCTCTACCAGAACAGACTCGATACCGGACTCGATCCCTTCCACAGCCCTTGCCGCGATATTCGGACCCGACGCGTAGGCTTCCAAGCACCCATAGTTTCCACAGTTACATTTCCTGCCAGTGGAGTCGATGGTCATATGCCCGAACTCCCCCGCCGCGTCCGAAGCTCCATGGTGGATCTCTCCGTTTACCACGAGGCCCCCACCGATTCCCGTCCCCAGGGTGAGGCCCACCAGGGTGGTTGAGCCCCGTCCCGCTCCCATCCACCACTCCCCGTAGGTAGCGCAGTTCGCATCGTTGTCCACGGCGGCGGGAAGCCCCAAAACGTCAGAGACGAGATCCCTGAGGGGGAAGTCCTTCCACCCGAGATTGGGGGCTTCCAGGAGGACCCCAGTCTGCCGGTTGAGAGGGCCGGGAGCACCGATACCGATCCCCGCGATCTGATCCCGATTCCCGCCCAGGGTCCGAAAGACCTCCTCCATGGCCTCCTCTACAGCTCCCCCAGCCCGCCTCACGACCTCTTCCCCACCGGTTTCTGGAAGGGTGAGGAGTTTTCGGACCCCTTGGGGCACTCCCCCTCCAAAGGGAACGAGGCCCACTACCACGTTGGTTCCACCAATGTCCAAACCCACGATCCAGCGGAAATCGTCGGGCATCTTAGCTCACCCTCCCTTCCACCCGGAAATCGGGATTCCCGGAATCAGTCTCAGGATTCCAAAGGGGCTCCACCCCCTTTTCTCTGCCAGGTCCGAACTCTAGAAAACCGCCGGAGGCCCGGCGGGCGTTCAATTCGGACAATCCGACACGGGCCCTGGTCTCCCCATCTTTCACTATCCCCCGACGAATTCCCTTGATTTTCTCAATTGAATTCCTGGTTTTGTAAGGCCTTTTGTGGTCCAAGTGGAGGAGGACAGCCCGAAATCGAGTCAGCTTGCCGCGAAGACCGAGGTTCTCAAGCCGAGATCCCAAGGCTCGGTCGGCACCGCCATACTGCATCTCGGCTTCCATACCGTTCACGGCAAAGATCCACTCTCGCCAGGTGGAGGCGTTGTTAAGGTTCCAGGTGGGGTTGGTGGTGGTGACAGAATCCAACACGACCGCTCTCCAATCCCCTGGAAGAAGTCTCAGCTGATGCCGCCCCAACTTTTGACCCTTCGCTCTGAGCCATCCCGGATCGGCGAAACGGCCGGAAACCACATCGTCCTTGGTGATTCCCCTGCTCACGTCCATGGAGAGGTACACGGACCCACCCGAGAGGAACCGCCCTGGCTCCGCCTTCTCCACATGGGTCCGAACGAAGTCCCGACGTGGGATGCAGTCCCCGTCCGAAAAGACGAGGTAGTCACCCTTCGATGCCAGGATCGCCGCGTTCAGAATGATGGAGCGGCGATATCCTTTGTCCGGGTGCCAAATATGCCGGATCGGA
>JBDHMC010000228.1:0-10240 GCA_039656355.1 Gemmatimonadota bacterium
CTTAGAAAATAAAGAGACTAATGCCCCCAAGAGCATTGAAGAGACAGGTTCGGGACCTCCTTTCGGCGGGAAAACTAGAGGATGTAGCGCAACTCGCCACTGAGAGAAGACGTGTTTTGGGTAGCCTCATTGCCCTCACCTATGATCCTGATCCGCAGGTCGTGTGGAGAGCCGTCGAAGCCATGGGAATGGCCGTGGATGAGGTGGCCAAGTCCGACAAAGGTTATGCGAAGGAGCATATGCGGCGCCTCTACTGGCTCATTACCGAGGAAGCCGGTGCAGTTTTCTGGCGGGCTCCCGAGTGCATGGCGGAGTGTTGTGTCCGCCGTCCATCCCTCTTCAAAAGCCACGTTCCCATCGCATTCCATCTGCTGGAGACCCTTGAGGAAGAAGACCTCGAACATTTCCGCCCGGGAGCTATCTGGGCCATCGGTCGTCTTGTCGATGTGGCAAGGGAGGACCTTCACACGGTCCTCCCCCTTGTGGTCGAAGCGCTGGATCGACCCGACCCTCAGGCTCGGGGCATGGCCGTTTGGTGTCTGGGTGAAGTTGGGGAAACCGAAGGTCTGGAGGGACGGCCCGATCTGATGGAAGACAAAGGGTCGGTCGTTCTATACCGAGACAGGGTCTTGGAGGAGACGACCGTGGGCCACCTTACCACGCAAATCCTGGAAGCGGCAGCCCGACAGGCTTGAGGGGTGGGGGAGGCCAAGACGCTTGTGCGCGGCCGCACCCCAGTTGGGCAGGTGCTCCTAAAACCTCGGTCCTACTCGTCACCTGCCGGCAAGAGAGTGTCCACCATCCCATCCACTGTGTGTGGGCTGGCCTCGTTTGACGCCTCGTAGCCCAACTCCCTGAGGGTCGCCGAAGTCAGGGGGCTGATGCTCACGATCTTGGCCGTCTTCAACAGATCTCCATAAAGACGTACAAGAGATCGGGCAGTGGGGGAGCTGGTCACGGTGATCCAGTGTACTTCCCCTGCCTTCAGGGCGTCCGCCACATCCTGGTTCGGTTCATCCATATCCACGGTTCGATAAACGGGGATCTGGTCTACACCGGCCCCGATTTCCTCCAACTCCTCTGCCAGGACTGGTCGGTCTCCGGTGGCGCGGGCCATGAGGAATGCGCCGCCGGCCGCGTCTTCCATGAGGGTTTGGGCCAGGGCAGTGGCGTCGACTTTCTCGGGGGCCAGGTCCGGGTTGAGATGGTAGAAGCGAAGCCGCTCTGCCGTTCCTCGTCCCAGAGCCGCCAACCGAACCCCTCCCAGGGATCGTGCGTCGTTGCCCCTCGAGAACATGCGATTCATGAACCCATCCACCCCATTTCCACTGGTGAACACCAACCAGTCGTACTGATCGAGCTGATCCAGCGCTGCATCAGCGGTGGACCAATCCACAGGTTCCGCGATTCGGATGGCCGGTTGGGTGAGAACCTCGGCTCCGAGCACGGATAGACGTCCCCGGAGCTTCGATGTCGTTCGCATAGAGCCGGCAACCAGGATGCTGGTCCCGAAGAGCGGCCGTTCTTGGAACCATGAGAGTGTCGGGGCATGGTCGACCACCTTCCCGACGACGAAGAGGGAAGGGGGCCGGATCCCCTTTTCCCCGATGGCTTCCACAACCGTCTCCAGAGTGCATTTGACGGTTTGCTGACGGGCTCGGCTGCACCATTGAACCACGGCGACCGGTGTGTCCGGGGGTTTGCCGTTTTCCATGAGGGCCCCGCTCCACCGCCCGGCACACTTCACTCCCATATAGAAAACCAGGGTGCCGGGGAAGGCGGCCAGGGCCTCGTAGTCGAGGTGGGACTCCTCTTTATCGTCCCTCTCGTGCCCTGTTACCAGAGCCACCGCAGAGGCGTCTTCGAAGTGTGTAAGGGGAATCTCGGCGTAGGCGGCGGTGGCCAACCCAGACGTGATTCCCGGCACAATCTCAAAGGTGATGCCGGCGGCCCGGCAGGCGTCGGCTTCATCCCCGCCCCGGGCAAAAATGGACGCATCTCCACCCTTCAAACGGACCACATTCTTCCCGTCGATGGCAGCCTGGACCATGACCTCAGTGATCTCGTCCGGAGTGAGGGAGCGACCCTGGTCGTGGCGCCCCAATCGAACGAGCTCTGCACCCTCGGGGGCATACTCAACTAGCATGGGGTTTGCGAGGTAGTCGTAGAGGACCAGGTCGGCCTGCGCGAGACACTGGACAGCCCGGACGGTCAGGAGACCTGGATCACCGGGGCCGGCCCCCACGAGGTGAACGGTTCCGGGCGCTGTCTTCGATGTGGGAGTCATTGGCGTTCTTGGTTTTCAACCCGTGGTTGAGGGGTTGGTTGCAATTTCAACAATAAGGCCGGGGAATAGGTCGTCCTCCCCCACCGGCGTCATCAGCTCCAGCTTTACCGCCGGATGAGCCTTGGCCAGATCGGCCACCAAGGGCTTGATGTCTTTGTCCACATGCCCTGCGCTGGCCATGAAAAGGGGAAAGAGTCGTAGGGTGGTTTTCCCCAACTGGGCCGCTTCTTCCACCACGTCCGTGAGAGTCGGGCCCTCGAACTGCATGAAAGCCACCCTGACTTCCTCGGAGGGCATTCGGGCACTCACTGTCTCTGCCAAAGTCTCCACGGAGCCTCGCCAGAGAGGATCTCGACTGCCGTGAGCGACGAGAATCAGCATGGACTCACTTCTCTTCCCACTCCTCGTTCAAGGCGGCGATCCGGTCCCGGGTTTTCCGGGCAAGGGACGGATCCCGACCGTCCGTGAAGACCGCCAGCATGACTCCGTCGCTTTGGTGGAGAGCGCCGAAAATCACCCCGGATCGGGAGGCCGAGGAAGCGTCACAAACTAACACTCCCCGCCCTCTTGCATCCTCAACGATGCGGGTGTTCAGGCCCTCGTCATCGGTGGCAGCAACTGCAAGAAAAGAGCCGTCGAGGTCGCTCTCCCGGTATTCCTCTTTTCTCCAGTGCAGCTGCCCAGTCCGGACCAACCTGGCCACCTCTTCGGTGGCTACCGGGGAGATGACGGTTACGGTGGCGCCGGCCCGAAGGAGAGTAGTGGCTTTTCGGGTACCAACCTGGCCACCGCCCACAACGATACAGGCCCGGCCGCGGACGTCCAGACCTAAAGGGAGGTACTTCATGTTTAGCTGTCCTGGCTAATGACCCACCGAGACGATTCCACTGGCCGCCAGGGTGAGGACAAGAACCTCGAGAACCGCGATGGTTGCGTAGATCCAGTCCTTCTTCCGGAAGAATCCTGGCAGGATCCTCACGTAGCATACGATAGTGACCGCCGCAAGGAGCGCGATGCCGACGAAGTTCAAGTAGTCCCCCATGCTCAGGAGTGCCAGCCAGCCCCACCCAGTGATCACCTCAGGCCGATGGAGGAACTCATGGTTGACGGTCTCGAGGTACTCGTGGACGCTGAGGGTCCACAAGCGGGGAAGCTCTTCAATGGGAATCCCAGGCTGGAGGATTCCGGTGAGGTACAGAGTAATAGCTGATCAGCGTCAGCCTGGACCTGCGGTTCGTGAAGCTGCGACGCGTGTCCGGGGCTCGAAGTCTGATCCATTCCTGGTCCCGTGTCTTTAGCGTTCTCGGTCATCTCTCGGCTCCACCTGTATTAGACGATGAAGGGGAGACCCAGCCCCTTGGTGATGGCCTTGGCTCCGGCAAAAAGAAGCATGACAATGACGATCCACCGCACGAAGGTAGGCTTGGCAACCCTGAGGATCCGGACCCCGATGAAGGAACCCAGCATGATTCCCACCAGGGAGGGCACCACCATCATGGGAATTACGCACCCCTGATTCAGGTAGATCCAGGCCGCAGATGTGTCGGTAATGGACAGAAGAAACTTGCTGGTGGCGACGCTGATTTTCAGCGGCGCTCCCATGACCAGGTTCAGGACCGGAACATTGGCCCAACCGGCACCAAGGCCGAACATTCCCGCCGCGAACCCGATGAAGATAAAGAGGATTAGGCCGGTAAGGGTCCGATGGACCTTCCAGTTGATGGTCTGGCCCAAGCTGGCCTCGGTATAGATCCCGTAGATTCCCAGGACTGAAGAAAGGCGGTCCGACTCAGGGACATCAGGGAAGGTGGACTTCTTTGCCGTGATCATGAGAGCCACGATTCCGAGAATGGTGGCTCCAAGGGCGGTTTGCACAACGTCGGTGGGGAGAGCCAGACCCACCATGGCTCCAAAGATCGCACAGGTGGAGGCGATGAGGGCCACCGGCATGGCCAATCTCAGACTGGCCAGGTTCATCCTGAGGAAGCCGGGCCCGGCTGCCAGAGCCCCGCAGAGGGCCACCAGTAGCCCTGCGCCCCGGACAAAATCCAGATGGAAGGGGAAGAACCCGCTGACAATAGGGACGTAAAGAACACCACCCCCTACCCCTCCAAGGGCGGCCAAAATCCCCATGACGAAAGTCATGACGAAGAGAGCCAAGGGCCACACCCACCAGGCTGTAGTTCCTAGGTCCATCGCAGCAGCAGGATCCTGTGAGCCACTCAGGGCCACAGGGGTGATCATCAAGACAAATGTCAAAACCGCGATAACGCGAGTGAAGCTGAAGAGACGGTGCATAACCATCATTCTTCCTCTTCGCCCTGAAATCCCGTTAGGGCGTTTGTTTATGGGTAGGGGTCGAACCACTCGATTGCGAGACGGACTTGATTGACGCCGGGGACCGAACCGGCAATCTCGGTTATCCGGCTTCCAACTGCCCCTGTATTCAGCATGGGTGCTTCCCCGGTCACCACCGCCACCCCGTTTGATACGGTGGCGCCCAGGTCCAGGGTTTGGATTCCCAGGTCTTCCAGGAGGGCCAGGCGGACCTGACACGCCAAACGGAAATCCTCCAACTCCTTCATACGGGTGGGGGTCATCTCGAACTCGGGCCGAGAGGCTGCCACCGCCACCACCTCACACGCTTCGGAGGGGGAGAAACTGCCGAGGTTCAACACCATGTCGTACCGGGTCGAGTCATGGATGTCCTGCCCGTAGACATTTCTTACCCAAAGGGACCGGGCATCGTCCACGTCTTGGACGTAGGCTTCGGCTGAAGCTTCATCCATCCCATGACTCTCCATCAGCGCTCGGACCCGAGCCTCAACCGGGGCGATGAGCCGAATTCTCAGCACCCCGGACAGATTCCTGAGAAGGAAGCCCCCGGCCAACCCGTGGTAGACGAGGTTTCCCTCCCGTGCATGCTCAGCCAGAGCGGCTCTAACGGCGGCAACGTAGAGTTTGGTGATGAGGGGTGTTCTACCGAATCTTCCCGGCCGTTCCTCCATCTTTTCCCCAACATCCTCCGGGGGAATGCCGAGTTGGGTTGCGGCGCCCTGAAGCACCTCCCGTCCGAGAATCGGGAATTGGAGATGCTCCGCAACACATTTAGCCAGTGCAGCCCCGCCACTCTTTGTCCCTCTCTGGATCGTGATGATGCACATGCCTCAACCTCCCTTCGCGCGGCTCAGGCGATCCCGGCACTCGGCGGCAAAAGCAAAGATCTCCGCCTCCATTTCATCGGTCATCTGGTATCGGGGCAGGGCCACAGCAGTAGCGATGGTCTCACAGGCCGACTCGATGGTGTGGGTGCGGAGAGTGATGGTCAGGTCGTACAGGCTCGGATCGGTGACATCGGCACCGTACATGACCTTGACCCAACGGCTCCGATCCTGATCCACGTCCTTGATGAAATCTTCGGCCTGGGTGGCGGTCATCTGGTGATGTGACTCCAGGAGGGCCTTCACCCGCATCTCAGTGGGGGCGATCAGCCGAATCCGAAAGATTCCCGGAAGGCCCTTGAGAAGGTGTTGGCCGGAGAGGCCGTGGTACACCAGGTCACCCCGGGTACACCATTCGGCCAAAGCGGTTTGAACGGCGAGAACATACCTTTCCCGTGCGTGGGTGAGACGACCCCAGAGTCCGGGAGTGGTCTCGAACTTCCCGCGAAAAGCTTCCTCCGAAGCGCCCAGGGCCTCGGCGGCCTGCTGAAGCACCTCCCGTCCGACATTCGGATACCCCAGGCGGGAGCTCAGGCACTCGGCAAGAGCTCGACCTCCGCTCAGGGACCCTCGGGAAATCGTGATTATCGCCAAAACTCAATCCTTTCACATACCGGCAGGATCCGAATCCCCTCGAGGGACTTGTCCGCACCCCAATAGACCGGATCGGCTCCTAAGACGAGGGGGATTTGAACCGGACCGCTGCCCTCACGAGGGCCGGTGCCCAATCCACCGTTCCTAAGGAGTGAACATGTGAATACGACGCAAGCACGTTCCTTCGACAAAGACCGTCGTGCTTTCCGTCGTATCCGTAGCCTCTGTGCACCCTGAAGGCGAACTCCAGATCCTCAGCTTCAGGGGAAAGCATGTAGGTATAGTGGAATTCATGCCCTCTCAAGGTCTGCCCGACAGGGAAAAACGGGTTCTCCCCGATGGTTTCCAGGACCGTGTAGCCATGCCCCCTGGGCTTCGCCTGGAATCCATAGGTCACCGGGAGCACTCCCACAAGGGGGAAGGTCTCTCCCTCAAAGTGAAGAGTCTCTCCCAGGTAAACGGCCCCCCCGCATTCGGCATATATGGGGAGCCCATTCTCGGCTTTCTCCCGGAGTGATTCCATGAAAGGGACGTTCCTGGAAAGTTCCGGAGCGAGGGTCTCAGGGAATCCTCCCCCCAGATAGAGAGCATCTACCTCGGGCAGTGAGGAGTCCGAAAGTGGAGAAATCTCCACCAACTCTCCGCCTGCCTGAACTAGATGCTCCAGGTTTTCGGGATAGTAGAATTGGAACGCGGCGTCTCGAAAAACCCCGATCCGGACCTGGGTCCCAGTTTTGGCTTGCAGATCGATTCCACCGCCCTCCACCTCGACGGGACCGTTGTCGTGGTTATTTGACGCAGCCGGCGCATTCCTGGCCAGGGCCAGAATCCCGTCAAGATCAAGGTATTTCTCGGCCACCTCCTGGACCCTGGCGAGGGGGCCCTCCGCCTCATCCGTCTCCTGAGGGGGGACCAGACCCAGGTGCCGCTCAGGGAAGAGATCCTCCTGAAGGCGGGGGATCGCCCCCAGGACGGGAATCCCGCAGATGCCCTCGATGGTTTCCCTGAGTACCGATTCGTGCCGTTCTCCTGCCACGCGATTGAGGACCACCCCTGCCAAAGGCACCTCCGGATCCAGGGTTTGGCATCCCAGGATCAGTGCGGCAGCCGTCCGAGTGGTCTTGGTCACGTCCACGGAGAGGAGCACGGGAGTCTTCAGAAGCTTCGCCAACTCAGCGCTGGAGTAGCTCCCTTCCGGATCCATCCCGTCATAGAGGCCTCTGTTTCCCTCGATGAGGGCGACGTCGGCGCCTATCGATGCTTCCTGGAAGGATCGATAGGCCACTGAAGGGGAGAAGAGGAAGAGGTCGAGGTTCCTGCAAGGGCGCGCAGCCGCACGAGTGAGCCAAGCGGCGTCGATGTAATCGGGCCCCTTCTTGAAGGGGGCTACGACATGCCCCCTGGAACGAAAACTCGCCGCGAGTCCGAGAGAAAGGAGTGTCTTTCCACCTCCCCCTCGGAGACCCGCAACGAGTAACCGAGGAACGCTTACCTGCAAATCAGTGCATCTCGATGAAGTTACAGGGGCAGATCTCAGCGCACTTACTGCACCCGGTGCAATTTTCCAACTTCCACCCGTAGGGGAAACCACCTCCGAGAGGCTTCTCGATGGCCTGGTCCTGACAGTACATCCAGCACTTCTCACAGTCGAAGCAGTATCCACAGCTCATGCAGCGATCCACTTCTTTGAGCAGCTGTTCTGCGGTGTAGCCGAGGTTCACCTCGACGTCCAGGTCCATCCTCTGCGACTCGTCTATGTGACCCGGGACCTGCCGTTCGGCCTTCTCATAGTGAGAGAGCAGCATCTTTTCTGTGTGGACGACGGGCCTGGGATCCTTTTCCCTCGGGGCCCCGGAGAAGGCCCGAACGATGTCCTCGGCGGCAGTTCGACCTCGCATCAGTAACCAAGGCCAGGTTCGTCACGTCCCCACCAGCCCAGACCTTGTCCTCGGTGGTTCTCTGGTCAGCGTCGACCTTGATCCAGTCTCGGCCCGGAACCTCGATGAGCGCTTCGAAACCAGTGAAGTCCGGCTCCTGGCTCACGGCGGAGATGATGGCGGTGGCGGGAATCTCGAAATCGGATCCCTCGATGGGAACGGGGCGCCGGCGCCCGGAAGCATCAGGCTCTCCGAGTTCCATCCGGATGGCCGTCATGGCCTCAACCAGGCCAGACTCACCCTTCCTGAAGCCCGTTGGAGCTGCCAGGAATTCGATGATGATCCCTTCAGCCAGTGCCTCGTCGATTTCTTCCTCGATGGCAGGCATCTCGGCACGGGTACGACGATAGAGGATCGTGACGTTTGCACCGACGCGCTTACAAATACGGGCTGCGTCGATGGCGGTGTCTCCACCACCCACGACGATGGCGACCACATCAGTCCCCAGGTCCAGCTTTTCACCGTGGTGGAACCGGTTGAGGAAGTCCACCCCACTGAAGACGTTGGGTGCGTCCTCACCCTCCACGCCCAGGCTGATTCCCTGCTGGGCGCCCAGGGCGAGGTAGATGGCATTGTAGTCGGCCTTCAGCTGATCGAGGGTGATATCTTTGCCGATTTTCACGCCATACTCGATCTCAACACCGGTATCCACAATGGCCTGGATCTCGGCATCGAGGACTGCGTCGGGGAGCCGGTAGCCCGGGATGCCCCATCGGAGCATGCCGCCAGCCTTGTCCATGGCCTCGAAGACTTTCACGCCGTATCCGCGACGAGCCAACTGATATGCGGCGGACAGACCGCTGGGCCCACCACCGATGACTGCCACTTTCTCGGACTTTTTCTCGTCGGATAGCATCCGGAGGCCCAGGCTCTTCTCGAGGCCGTAGTCCCCGATCGCCCTCTCGATCTTGTTGATGCTCACCGCCTCGTCCAGGTCCTTCCGGTTACACCCGGTCTCGCAGGGAGCCGGACAAACCCGGCCACAGACGGAGGGGAAGGGGCTCGTGTTGGTGTAAATGTACCAAGCCTCCTCCAGCGCCTGTTCTTTGGTCCTTCCGACCTTATCGGCTTGGGAGATGGTGGTGATGAAGCTCCGGATGGCGTTTCCGGAGGGACAGGTGTGACTGCAGGGGGGCTTCTTCTCTACATGCTTTGGCCTAAGCGGTGACTGATCGCGCCCCCCGCCGCCGGAGGAAAAGGACCTCCCACCCAGCTTCTTTTTCTTCTTCTTGACGATTTTAGCCATTAGTCACCTTCTACGACCGATATTCTGAGGTCGATCTACCGCGATGGACCCCCGCCCCAGATGGGACGGGGAGCCCTCACGCCGTTTTAGTTGTCCCGATCCAAGTACCGGATCAGGAACCGCCCGCAACACCTTCTTCGTGCGGGACTTCGATAAAGCTTCCGCCAAAGTACGTGTAGACGCACCGGCCAGTGTCCATGAGCTGCCGGATGGCGAGCTTACAGAACTTCTTGTCGACCCCTTCTGCACCATGCTTCTCGATCATGGCCTTAATGAGGTCGCCGGCCTTGAATTTCTTTTTGCCCTGGTATTCAGCCACCAGTTCGTACATGGCATTAGCGACGTCTTCGACGCTCACGGCCATCGGGTCCTCCTATTGTCGGAGCTGTGCGGACCGCTTGAAGCTCAGGCCCGCGTATTTGTAATCATCGATATGCTGCTTCTCGAACTCGATGCCTGTCAGCTGGAAGAACTTCGGCCAGCCGATTCGCTCGATGAACTCACCCATCCGCTCGTACTTCCGAGCGCCATCCACCCAGACCTCCACGATCTTTCGGACCGCGTCGGTGACCTCGGGCCACCTGGGAGGATTGTTCTCGATGAAGGGGATGGCCAGCTTGGAGAACATGGGCTCCGAACGGGCGTTGGACACTTTTCCGCCTACCCAGATGGAGATTCCGTCGTTCAGAGCGTCGGCCATGGGAAGCGCCGGGCAGACGGAGAAGCAGTTCGCGCAGAACATGCAGAGATCTTCGTCGATCTCCACCGAGGGCACGCCGTCTACCTCGGCCGGCCGGATGGCCGCCGTGGGACAGGAAGCCACTACGTTGGGGATCTCGCACATTTTCTTCATGTTCTGGTGCTGAATATTCGGCGGACGCCGATGTACGCCCAGGATGGCGATGTCGGACCAGTGCACTGCGCCGCACATGTTCAGGCAGCATGCCAGGGCGAT
>JBDHMC010000229.1:0-4573 GCA_039656355.1 Gemmatimonadota bacterium
GGTCGCGGCGTCATGACTCCTCCCCGATGCTTTGGCATCGCATTCGTCGTCCTTCCTTGTCTGGCATCCGCAAGACCCCTGTGCGCGGCCGCACCCCACTTGCGCAGAGGCTCCCTAGGATCCCGGGGTCCTGGCTTCGGGGATCCCCGCGGCATCCCCGAGAATCTCGACAGCCAGATCAGCCACTCGGCTCGAAGCCCCGGGGGTTCCGAGGGCGTTTCTGACCCTCTTCAGTCCTTCCACCATAATGGCCCGCTGCGAGGAAGTGGGGTCCAGGATCGGCAGAAGCAGCTGAGAAAGGCGTTCCGGTGTGGCTTCCCCCTGGAGGACCTCCGGAACCACTCGCTCTCCCGCGACCAGGTTCGCCAGGGCGACATGGGGCACCTTAACGAGTTGTTTTGCCAGAAAGAAGGTCAACGGATGGGTTCGATAGACGGTGACGAAAGGGACCCCGGCGAGAGCAGCCTGAAGCGTGGTGGTTCCCGACTTCACCAGACCCGCCGTGGAATGGGCCAGGAGTGCCCGCCCATCAGCCACCAAAGTGACATCAGGCGCCTCGAGTTCACCAGGGGGAATTGATGCAGCCTGCGCCACGGCGAGCTGTACCTCGGGTCGTTCCTCGCGGACAAGGGCCCCCGTTCGGAGAAAAAGCTCCCAGTGCCTCCGGATTTCCTGTCGCCTGGATCCCGGGAAAAGGGCCAGGATGGGGCGGCCCGGGTCCAACCCGTGAGCCGACGCAAACTTCTCCCGGGGCTCTTTCTCCCCCTCGTGTTCAAGGAGCGGATGGCCAACGAAGACCGAGCGTCCCCCGGCGTTCCGAAAGATGTCTTCTTCAAAAGGAAGGATTACGGCAATGTTGTCGGCGTCCTCTGCCAATCGCCGGGCCCTCCGGGCTTTCCACGCCCAGACCTGGGGAGCGATGTAATAGAGAACGGGGATGCCTCGAGATTTTGCGTGCTTGGTGATTCGAAGGTTGAGTCCTGGGTAGTCGATGGGGAGCACGAGGTCGACGGTTCCTCCATCGATCAGGAACTTCAGTCGCCGCTCGAGCTTCCAGAAGAAAGGAAGGTGACGAACCACTTCAGCGAATCCCATGACGGCGAGTTGATCGAGGCCGGTGAGAAGCTCGACCCCCTCCCCACCCATCCGCTCGCCGCCCAGTCCCAGGAGGGTGGCAGTCGGCCAGCGCTCTCGCAGGGCCCGGGCCACCTGAGAACCATGCAGGTCTCCTGAGTCCTCGCCGGCCAACATCAGAATGACCGGACGGCCCACCATGCCTTCCTCCCGGTCAGAAGCGAAAGCCCAAATACCAGATGAGGAAAATCACGAGGGCAAGGAGAAAGATCAGAGCCCTTGGGGTTCTCCCCTTCTGGGCATCGATCCACTCCCGCTTCCGCTTACGTCGGACGCGAATGAGCGACATGGGACCGAATCCTTTCCTCGATGGAAAGAGTGACCGCCAAGGCTTCCCGCCCATCCAACCCGGATACGGCGGGTTCCCGACGGCCAAGACACGTGTCACGGAAACTCTCCAACTCACTCCGTAGAGGTTCTACCTTCTCACCCTGAAGCGGAATCCGCTCAATTATCTCGGCGATCCCGCCCTCAGGGATGGATGTCACCCCCCCGGGGTCCCCTGAAAGGCTGGGTAGATCCTCTTTCAACCGCAAAAACTCTCCCGTCCCATCGGCCAGGTTCAAGCTCAGGTACCCGGACCGCTGGAAGATCCTCAGCTTTCGCTTTTTCTCCATGGAAACACGGCTGGCGGTCAGATTGGCGACAGCGCCCCCCTCGAAGGTCAGACGGGCGTTTGCGATATCCACATTGGGCGTCAGAACCGGAAGACCGGCTGCTGAGATGTCCCGGATGGTGTCCCCCACCAGGCCACAGACCAGGTCGACGTCGTGGATCATGAGATCCAGAACCACGGCTACATCGGTGCTCCGAGGAACGAAGGGCGCGAGGCGGTGGGATTCGATGAACAACGGACGCTCCAGATAGGCTTCCGCCGCAAGAATCGCAGGGTTGAAGCGCTCTACATGGCCGATCTGGACCCGTGCTCCCGTCTTTTCAGCAGCCGATAGGATCCGGTCCGCGGCTTCCAAATCAGGGGCCATGGGTTTCTCAATGAGGACGTGGATGCCCCGTTCCAAAGCCGCAACGGCGACGACCTCGTGATCGAAGGTAGGAACAGCCACCACTGCTGCGTCCACGTTGTCGAGAAGGGCCTCGAGGCTCCCGTGAGCATCAACCTCCAACTCCCGGCTGACCTCCTGGGCCCGTTCCGGCCGGACCTCGTATATACCTCTCATTTCGAGATCGGGGATATCCCGGAGGATGCGGGCATGGTGAAATCCCAGGCTGCCCGTACCGACCACCCCTACCCGAAATGTGCTGCCTGTTCCGGACATCAGGTGGTAACTCCGCGTTCACTCGTCCGGATGAACGTCAGAAAGTGCCTGACCTCTGGGAAGTCCTCAGCCTCGGCTTCGGCCCGCTCCAGAGCCCGCGTGAGAGGGAGGTTCGCCTGGAAGACGGTCCGATAGGCTTTCTTAAGGGCCTGGCGGACCTCAGGGGAGAACCCCCTTCGATCCAACCCCACGCTGTTCAGGCCGTAAAGCTTCATGGGGCTCCCAGCCACCCTCGTATAGGGAGGCACGTCCTGGGAGGTTCGGCAGGCCCCACCCACGAAGGCGTGGGCCCCAACGCGAACGAACTGATGGATGGCTGTGAGACCGCCGACAATGGCCCAATCCTCGATGAATACGTGACCGCCCATGTTCACGGCGTTGGCGATCACCACGTTGTTGCCGATTTGGCAGTCGTGGGCGATGTGGGAGTAGGCCATGAGGAGGCAGTCATCACCCACGACCGTCCGTCCCAGGTCCGCCGTACCGCGGTTGAGGGTGGCGTATTCACGGACGGTGGTTCGATCACCGACAATCAGGACGGACTCTTCGCCACGGTACTTCAAGTCCTGGGGATCCGTACCCAAAACGGCCCCCTGATGGAGCTGACAATCGGCGCCAACTGTAGTGTCCCTTTCGATGAGGACGTGGGAGCCGACGCGGGTCCCGGCTCCGACCTGGACCCTGGGCCCGATCATGGACCAGGGTCCGACGATGACGCCCTGGCCGAGCTCGGCGTCGGGGTCCACGATGGCCGATGGGTGAATCTGCGTCTCGACGCCTTTTCCGGTCTCCAAGGTGGGATCGGTCATCTTTCCACGATCCGCGCCATGAGATCCGCTTCCGCTACGATATGCCCGTCCACTATCCCTCGTCCTCTCATTCGGCACACTTGCCTTCTGAACTGCAGCATCTCCAACTCTAATACCAATTGATCGCCTGGGACTACCGGGCGCCGCCATTTCACGTTGTCCAGGGCCATAAAGTACACCACAAAATCGTCGGGCTTCTCCACGGCGTCCATGAGAAGAAGTCCTCCCACCTGCCCCATCGCCTCGATGATGAGGACCCCAGGCATGATGGGGTGTCCCGGGAAATGTCCTTGGAAGAATGGCTCATTGATGGTGACGTTCTTGATTCCCACAATGCGCTTCCCCGAGTCCACTTCCACAATCCGGTCCACCAGGAGCATGGGGAAGCGGTGGGGGAGGTACTCCATGATCTTCTCGGCTGTCAGGATGGGGGCGCCGGCTCCCCTGGCCGCAGCCCTCTTCACCGCCTGGGCCAGGGCCACGTTCCCCTGGTGGCTTGGACGCTCCGCTACGATGTGCAGGTCCAAAGACGCACCCAGGAGGGCCAGATCTCCCACCATGTCTCCTACCTTGTGCCGGAGGAACTCATCTGAGAACCTCAGGTCATCATTTATCACGCCTTTTTCGTCGAGAACCACCGTGTTCTCGAGGGAGGCTCCCAGAGCCAATCCTCGCTCGTGAAGAGCCTCGGCGTCTGCCTTGAACCCAAAGGTCCGGGCTGGTGCGATCTCCTGGGCGAATGACCCCTCACTGAAAAAGAACGTGCCAAACTGGCGCCCAATGGTCGGGTGCTCGAACTCGATGGTGGCGGAGATTCGAAGCCCCTTTCCGGGAGCCGCCACATAGAACTCCCCCGAATCCAACTCGAGGGTGACCGGCTCAGGAATCTGAATCACCGATCGTGGGGCGTCCTGCTCTCGGTTTCCGACATTTTCCAGGGCCTCGAGGTAACCCTTGAAGGAGCCATCGAGGATGGGAGGTTCAGGTCCTGAAAGCTCCAAAAGGACGTTGTCCACTCCCCTGGCAGCCAGGGCTGCCATGACGTGTTCGACCGTCTGAACCTTGGCCTCACCCTCCCCCAAGCTGGTACCCACCTCGGTTCCGGCAACGTGATCCAGGTCCACCGGGATCTCGGGAGTACCGTCCAGGTCCGTCCTTCTGAACCGAATTCCGTGGTTTGCCGGGGCCGGGAGAAAAGTGAGGGTAGCCGGGGCACCGGAGTGGACCCCAATGCCTTCCAAGGACACCGTCCCGTTGAGTGTATGCTGATTGCCGTGGCTCATTCGCCTTTGACCTGTATGTTGGGATCCCCGCCCAGCAGGGGTGTCATCCCCGTGCCGCCGAGCCAAACGG
>JBDHMC010000230.1:0-4569 GCA_039656355.1 Gemmatimonadota bacterium
GAACTCGCGCTCAACGAAGTTCATCGAGCCCATGGTGAGGACTGTGTGGCCTTCGAAGCGAGCCAGGAAGGCCAACGATCGCCCCTCAATGAACTGGTTGATCCGAAGCGGAGCCTTGAGGCCACTTTCCTCGTCCCAGTGTCTTGAATCGTAGTAGTGCTTCTCCCCGAGTGCCGAGTGGAGACTCGGTACCACTCGGACCGAGAGATCATCGAACTGGTAGTCCTCGCCGCCACGGACTGCGTAGAGTTGATCCTCCGGAACTTCGTAGGCCCGGAGGACGGTGATTACCGTCTCACTGCCGATGACCTTGGCACCGGTCTTCTTGGCGATGTACGGAACGTCCGCGAGATGGTCGAAGTGCCCGTGAGTGACCAGAATGAAGTCCGCCTGGGTGACTATCCCGTCGATAAGGGCCGTGTCTGACCATGCCAGATCGGTCCGCACGAACTCGGGGCGGTCGTCGTCGGGGTGCCCTGCGCCGCCGTACTTAAGGCGGGAGATGTATGGGTCGACGAGTACGGTCACGTTTCCGTCTCGGATCACCCAGCCCGCGGTTCCCAGGTAGGTCAGTTGGAGCGACGGTGAGGATTCCACAGTCTGCCCATCGAGCAAGGGCGACGACAGGAGTGTGACGGTCGCAAAAAGCAGGAGGACTCTCCAAGAACGTCTAGGCATGTTGCTTCTCTTCGGTCGTTTAGGGTGAGCCATCTAACGGTTTGCGTTTGACCTTCGGTCGTCTCCGGCCGGTGGGCCTGCGGAGCTCTTCGAGCTCCTCGGCCGTTTTCGGCTGCTTCGCAATCTCCGGCTGACGGCCTCCGGCTCTGCTGCCGTGCAGGATGTGTGCGGAAGCCCGGAAACTCAAGGGAGATGCCACAGAAGCAAGCACAGGCGGCAACGAACGCGGGTTAGGGAGCATCCAGGTCCGGTAAACAGACCTCCTTGACACCTAAGCCAACAGAGATGGTTTACACTCCGCACCTCAACAAGGAGGTGACCGATGCCGTTCGCGGAGACCCATGTCGTGGACAAACGTATGCGTTTCATCGAGGATGTGCACCGCAGTCTCAGGAGCTTCAGCGCCCTTTGCGAGAGCTACGGGATCAGCCGTCAGGTGGGATATGCATGGCTCGACAGATGGAAGAAGGAAGGCCCGCCGGGGCTCGAGAACCGCCCCTCCAAGCCACACAGCTGCCCCTGGGCAACTCCACCCGAGGTCGTAGAAGCCATCCTCAAGGTTCGCCGGACTTACGACGACTACGGGGCGAAGAAGATCATCTGGGATCTGGAAAGGAACCGGCCCGAGCTCCCTCTGCCCTCTCGGACCACCGTGCATAACATCCTGCTCCGCCACGATCTCGTACCCAAACGCCGCAAGCGCCTCCGACGCTGGCATCCAGGTCGGCCCGATGCCGTTGCCGGCTCCCCCAATGCTACCTGGTCCGCTGACTTCAAGGGCGAGTTCCCCATGTGCGACGGACAGCTCTGCTATCCACTCACCGTCCAGGATATGCCCTCCCGCTTCGTGCTTGCCTGCCACGGCCGCCCTGATGTCACCATCGATGGCGTGATCCCCGTCTTTACCAGGCTTTTCCGCGAGTTCGGCCTTCCCCACCGGATCCGCACCGACAACGGGACACCTTTCGCTTCCAACGCCCTGGGTCGCCTCTCTCGCCTCTCCGTCTGGTTCGTTCGACTCGGCATCCTGCCACAGTTCATTGAACCCGGAGGCCCCCAGCAGAACGGAAAGCACGAGAACATGCACCTCGTCCTCAAACGCAAAACCACCCGACCTCCCCGCACCAACATGCGGGCCCAGCAGCGTGCCTTTCAGGGCTTCCTCGCCGAGTACAACCATGTCCGGCCGCACGAGGCCCTCAACGGCGCTGTGCCCGCCGATCTCTACTCACCCTCAGCCCGACCTTTCCCGAAGGCCCTGGAGCCCATCAAATATCCAGGCCACTTCGAGACTCGCCTCGTCTCAGGAAACGGAGGCATCCGGTGGTACAAGGATCGAGTGCCTGTGAGCCAACTCCTAAAAGGCCAGTACATCGGCCTTGAAGAGGTTGACCACGGCCTCTTCAACGTCTACTTCGGTCCTATCTGGTTAGGCCGTTTCATCGAACAAAAACGCCTCATCATCGACTCTCCCAACAATGGGAAGAGAAGACAAGGAGGCACCTGCAAAGGACGGCGAACTGTAAAGAAGGTCTCTTGACTCCAGTGTCAACTAGGTCCTTTACCGCTCACCAATGCCCACCAGTCAGAGCGAGGTGAGGAGGATGATCGCAGCAACAAGGATGGCCGCTAGGATTGAGATCACCGTCAACTGCCGCCATCCCCTGAGGAGTGCCTGACGCTGCTGACGCTCAATCGGGGAATCCTCCCAACGGACCTCGACCATCCCGTCGAAGCGAGCCGGAGATCTTTGGACCTTTGTCGCTCCCTGCTGCTCCAGGTCGGCAAGCAGTGCAGGCAGGTCACGTTGGGAGACCTCGCGACGACCCATTTCACTACTCCGTAAGGTTTGAGGCTCGGACAGAGTCGGGAGATACCTGGTCCACCGCCCGGTTCGGATCTGCTGTTCGCTGTTTAACCACTTTTAGACCGCAGACCATCGGAAAGGGATTCCGTCCCATCTGTTTTCGCTTCAGTGCCCAGCTCATTGAAGCCTGTAAACTCACCGGCCGCTATTCGTCGCTGCGCGTTTCGGTTTGCGAGCTTCATCAGCTGCACGGCCCCAAGGGTCGCGATCCCCATCGCGGCAGGAATGAGCAGCAGCAGAGCTAGTCCCTCGTCGGCCAGGGTGAAGCCTGTAGCTAGCGCCACCCACCCCGCGAGCGCTCCTAGCTCCCACGGCATTCGACACTTGGCCTTCTCGGCGCAATCCTCGCAGACCAGTCGCCCATGGATGAGGTAGGGGTCGCCAGACGATGTTTCGGCCCACGAAATGCCGCAGGCTCCGCACTCGCCCTGCTCATTCCTCCGGCGGCACCTTCGTCGGTCAACCACCCAAGCCGTTACGGCACTGGCGCCAGCTACGGCGGTAAGGGCTAACAACAACCTGCTCGACGCTCCTTGATGGCCTCCCGTCCAGAACTGCGGTCTAACGGTTTGCGTTTCTGCTGCCGAGCAGGATGAAGGCCGACGCCCGAAAACTCAAGGGAGACACCCCGAGAGCAAGCACTGACTGCAGCAAACGCGTGTTACACAGTGGCTTTCTGCCGACGAGGGGATCCGAGAATGGAGGCTATCCCATCTCGATCAGTGCCCAAGCGGAGTAAGGTGCGGACCAAAAGGTCCAGGCTGACTGAGGAATCGGCAGATTCCATCTTTGCCACGCGGGACTGGCTGGACCCAATGCGATTTGCGACCTCCTCCTGGGTCAGTGATTCCTTGGAGCGAATGGTGCGAAGCCCCTCAGCCAGGGAAAGTTTCATATCGATGAGGGACACCTCGTCCTCGGTGAGGCCAAGGAACTCCTGGGTATCGCCAACCTTCCAGCCCCTCTCTTCAAGGGCCTCTCTCTTTTTCTCGTCCATCTTCACTCCCGGCCTATCAGTAGCCGCGTAGGAATGCCTGAAGCCGCCGCTGGCAGGTTTGGATGATTCGTCTCGGCGTCTTTCCCGATTTCTTGGAAAAGACCTCTAGGATCACAATGGCCTCCTTCGAAATGTGGTAGACAATCCTCCAATTCTGAGCGGCATCGACGATTCGGAGTTCATGGCATGCCACTCCAACCATCGGCATGGGCCTCGAATGAGGCAGGCCCAGTGTCTCGCCCTCCTGGAGTCGGCGAAGAAAGACCCCCGCCTCAATCCGAGCAGCAGGGGAAAACGGCGGTGTCTTGATTTCCCCGTGGAGCCAGGGTAGTGGCCTCGGATGGTTGTTTTTACGATATGTCAGAACCGACATGGTGTCAATCGGGGAGGGGATGGGCCTCAGACATTACGAAGTTGCTTTATGGGGAGGGCGGTCGAAGGGTGGGGTGAGACGCTGGGTAACGGTTTGCGTTTCTGCTGCCGAGCAGGTTAGTAGCGGATGCCGCGAACCGAAAGCGGATGCCCTCTAAGCAATCACCGGCAGCAGCAAACGCGGGTTAGAAAGCACAACCGGTCGTCCGCCCTCCCGTGGCACATCTGTGTCTCTCAGGTTTACAGAATCGGGGCAACACTCCCCAGCGTACTTCAATCGTTGATAACAGATCCGACAGGGGTCCCTATGCCTGTGAACACAAGGCGCCGGCTAAGAACCGCCTTTCTTCTGATGCTGGTATGCATTCCAGTCGCCCTTTGCTACGAATTCGTAGAATCGACGCTCGCCGAAGGCGTTGAGGGGAGAATCTCTTTTGTTGGCCTGTTCGTCGGCATTGTCCTTGCCCTGCCGCTGGCGCTTTTTGAAGAGTCCGGCTTCGATGAGCGAATGAGGCGCCTACCGTTCGCGGTAGCGGTCATTGTGAAATCCTTCGCCTACATCGGGTCACTCCTCGCCGTCTTCATGACCTCCGGCCTGCTGTTCGGTCTCCTGCAGGGTCTCCAGATGCAGGATTTCTGGACGTCGGTGACAGAA
>JBDHMC010000231.1:0-4567 GCA_039656355.1 Gemmatimonadota bacterium
CAAGGCGTTCACCCGGGTGTGGATGGTCTCGATCCCTACCGAATCCAGGAAGTCCAGCCCGATCTCCACTGCCGGCAGGCTGGTGTAGTTCAGGGTACCGTCCTCGAATCCTTCCGATCCGGGGGAGAGAGTGTGCTTATCGGCCAGGACGGAAGCCCAGGAGATAGTCCCGCCCGCGAACCATGGTCGGTGGAGCTTCTGAAGTGCCTCTCGCCGGGCGAGGAGAGCTCCCACCCCAGTGGGATACCCGAACATCTTGTAGAAGGAGAGGACCATGTAGTCGGGATGCCACCGGCGGAGATCCAGCCGGTTGGTAGGCACGAAAGCGGCGGCGTCCAGGAGGACATCCCAACCGTGCTCCTTTGCACGGTCGATCCATTCCAGGGGGTGTTGGACCCCGGAAAAGTTGGACTGGGCTGGAAAAGCAAAGAGTTTATTCCGGCTTTCGGGACTCCCCGCCAAATATGTGTCCAGCGTGGTGTCAGAAACCCTCATATCAGGAGGTTCCACCGGCACGTACCGGGTGGAAGCCCGCTTTACCCGATCGAATGCCCTGATGCCCAGTACCGAGTTGTGATTGTCGAAGGTCAGGAGGAGCCTGTCTCCTTTGGCAAATGGGTAGGATTCCCCCACCAATTTCAGCGCTAGGCTGGCGTTGGACGTGAAGATGAGGACGTACTCGTCCGGGTCGGCGTTGAAGAACTTCAGGGCCCTCTTCCGACATCGAGCCACCCGTTCGGTAGCCAGGGCGGAAGTGGGGTTGGTGGAGTGGGGATTTCCAAGAACCGAACCGGTGAGGAACTCCATGTGCTTCCGAACCTGGGACTCTCCGAACAGCCCTCCGCCCGTGTAGTCCACATAGACGTGGCCCAGGCGGTCCAATCGGGAGAACTCCGTGTCCCTGATCCGGTCAACGGCACCGGTCCCGGAATATCCGGGATACCGACCGAGGAATCCCTTCAACTCATCTTCGACTGCCTGCGGTGGCAGAGCCACCTTCGCCTTGGGTGACAGAGCCACCTTGGACCCTCTTACGCTCACCCGACTTCCTCCAGTTAGGGGAACGGGTTTCTACCAGGTATCCGCCCCTGCGTTCCCAGCGGGAGGGGGCGTCCGACTTTTCCTCTTCGAGTGAATGGAGAAGGAGACCCGGTCCGGCTGCCGTCCCTTCTGGCCCCACCCCCTTGCGTTGGACGGGACCATCCCGCCATGCTGCCCCATCTTTCCATCCACTAGCCGAGCCCATCTTCGGAGGCCGACATGTCACGTTTCCTCTCCCGAGGTCTGACTCTTACCGCTTTCCTCTTCTTTCCTGGCCTGTTCGCCCTCTCTGCCCAGTCGAACCTGAATCTTTCCCAAGACCTTCAGTGGCGTAACATCGGGCCCGCGAATATGGCCGGCCGGGTCACGGACATTGAGGGAGTAGCGGGGGATCCGGCCCGGGTAATTGTCGGGGCCGCCTCCGGCGGCGCCTGGCTCTCCAACAACGCCGGTACAACCTGGGAGCCGATCTTCGAGAATTACGGAAGTGGGAATATCGGCGACATCGCCATCTATCAGCCGAATCCGGACATCATTTGGATCGGGACCGGGGAATCCTGCACCCGGAACTCGGTTACATGGGGGGACGGTGTTTACAAATCCACCGATGGCGGCGAGACCTTCGTGAACGTGGGCCTAAGGGACACGCACCACATTAGTGAGGTTCTCGCCCACCCCATTGACTCCGACGTGGCCTATGTGGCCTCCCAGGGGCACCTCTGGGGCCATACCGGGGAGAAAGGAATCTTCAAGACCGAGGATGGGGGTGAGACCTGGCGGCATCTCACCAACGGTCTTCCGGATGACGGCCGAACCGGAGCCTCGGATCTGAAGATGGATCCGAGAGATCCCAGCGTCATGTACGCCGCTTTTTGGGAGAGGATCAGGATGCCGAACAAGTTTCTCTCCGGTGGGCCCAACGGAGGGATCTTCAAGTCGACGGATGGTGGCGAAAGCTGGACCAAGCTTACGGATGGCCTCCCCAGCGGTGACACGGGGAAAATCGGACTGGCCGTATACGAGTCCAATCCTGATATCCTCATGGCCATCGTCGAGCATGGTTTCCAACCCTCACGGCAGGATGCGGCCTATTCAGACATGACCCAGTTGGGCACGGGCATGTACCGCTCAGAGGACGGAGGCGCCACTTGGGAATACGTGAACCGCTTCAACAACCGGCCCTTCTACTACTCCCACATCTGGATGGACCCGCAGAACGATCAGCGGGTCTATGTCCTTTCCGGCTCGGCTCAGATTTCTGAGGATGGCGGCCGGACATTCGCCCGTTCCATGCAGGGAATCAGTGGCGATTTCCACGCCCTCTGGATCGATCCCGAAGAC
Organism: Gemmatimonadota bacterium; assembly: GCA_039656355.1. GTDB lineage: Bacteria > Gemmatimonadota > Gemmatimonadetes > Longimicrobiales > Gaopeijiaceae > JABDNZ01. The sequence continues at coordinate 2,383 of JBDHMC010000231.1, forward strand.
TCCAGCCAGTTCTATGTGGGGAATGACAAGGGCGCATACGTCACGTTCGACCAGGGCTACAGCTTTGTCATGTTCGACAATATGGATATCGGTGAATTCTATGCGGTAACGGCCGACAATCGGGATCCCTACTGGGTCTATGGGGGGCTCCAGGACAACGGAAACTGGGGAGGACCATCCAACAGTCGGGACTATAACGGGATCTTCAACGACCACTGGTTCAAGTTCCATTCCGGTGACGGATTCCACACCACTGTGGATCCAAATGACTGGCGCACGGTCTATACAGAGTCCCAGGGAGGGAATATCAGGCGCCTGGACGCCGTCTTCCGCCAACAGGGGGGGAGCATCACCCCGAACCCATCCAACATCATTAACTACGAAGAGATGTTCCCCGACCAACCGGCTGGCGGTCGGTTGCCGCCGGAGCTTTTCCGATTCAACTGGTCCTCACCCCTTCGCCTCTCTCCCCACAATAGCAATACGGTTCTGTTCGGCGGGAACCACCTTTTCAAGAGTGTTGACCGGGGAGACAGTTGGGAGATCATTAGCCCAGATCTCTCCACCAACGACCCCGTTCTTACGGATCCGGAGAGTGGTGGACTTACCCGGGACGTAACCAGTGCCGAAACCCATGCTACCATTCTCACGTTGGCGGAGTCCCCCCTAAAACCGGGACTTATCTGGGCCGGAACCGACGACGGTCGCGTCCATGTCACCCGAGATGAAGGGCGCACGTGGGTTGAGGTTGGGGTGAACATGCCCGATCCGCCCAGAGGCCTATGGGTGAGTCGTGTTGAGCCCTCTCATTTCGAGGAGGGCACGGCCTACGTCTCCATTGATGGACACAGGTCAGACGAGTTCCGGCCCTGGATTTTCAAGACCACCGATTTCGGGGCCACCTGGACGAAAGTCTCTGATGACCTGCCCGACGGGAATCCCATTTATGTGGTTCGGGAGGACCCGAAGAACCCGGATCTGCTTTTTGCCGGCTCGGAGTTCTCGGCCTTCGTGTCAGTGGACGGAGGCTCGAGCTGGGACCGGATGGGCCAGGGGCTGCCCACGGTGGGGGTCCACGACCTCATCATCCATCCGAGGGACGGGGACCTAATCGCTGCCACGCATGGGCGGAGTGTTTGGATTCTGGACGACATCACCGCTTTGCAGCAGTTGACGCCTGAAGTCCGGGGCAGCGAGATCCATCTCTTCGAACAGAGAGTCGCCACCAAGTGGCAGGGGATTAGTCGTGGGGCCACCCGAGGCCACAAGCTTTTCATCGGCCGGAACCCCTTGACCATCAACCAACAGGGCCCTGGGAACTCTCCCAGCGAGCTTCAGAACTCGGCCGCCCTCCATTTCTGGTTGGGCTCGGCTCCCACCGGCTCGGTGAGTGTGGAAATCTCTTCCTTGGACGGGACATACTCTATGAGCCAGGAGATCCAAGCACATGCCGGGGTCAATCGATGGTTCTGGGACCTCAGGTTCCCGCCGTCCGCTGCGGAGACTGCCGCCTTCCAGGAGCAGATGGCCGAGATGCAAGCCCGGGGTGGAGGGCCCCCTGGAGGTGGGTTCCGGATGAGAGGCCCCCAGGGCGCCACGGCCGAAGCAGGAACCTACCTGGTCCGGATCACGGCAAATGGGCGGACTGTGGAGGGCACTGTGGCTGTCAGGGACGATCCGGGCCTTGATGCCATCCTCCCAAGTGTGAGGTGACCATCATGACCACAGCGACATGGGTCACCCTCATCGGGATCCTGGCATTTGTCTGGGGAGGCTTCTCCATTGCCCTTCGGAAGGCGGTGAAGAGCGAATCGGAGAAGCAGGGGGACTAGGAGCCTGATCGGAAAGGGGGGTGCGGCCGCGCACAGGGGTCTTGCGGATGCCAGACAAGGAAGGACGACGAATGCGATGCTGAAGCATCGGGGAGGAGTCATGACGCCGTATGGCACCGCAATCCCCCTGTGCCCTTCGGGTTACTGCGGCACGGGGCCATCTGCTTCGTTGGGAGTTCTCGCCGTAGCGCACGGCTATGCGTTGACCTCGTTCCACTCGGTCGTCTCGCAAGCTCGGCTCGAACTCCCGCCTATCATATGGCCCCGTGGCGCGAGTAACGCGGCTCGCCCCCCTTTCCGATCAGGCTCCTAGGAGGACGGGAGGGGTGCCCCCGCCCCCCCGTCCTTTCAGC
>JBDHMC010000232.1:0-5843 GCA_039656355.1 Gemmatimonadota bacterium
CCTACGGAAATACCTTCTTTCCTACATTCCATGTCCTCTCCGCGGCCGGGTTCTTCGTTCTGTATACCAACCCACGGGGATCCTCCGGATACGGCCACGAGTTCCAATACGCCACCCGTGGGGAATGGGGGATCGTGGACAAGGAGGATTACCTGGGTGGCGTCGACGCCGCTTTGGCCCAGTACCGGGACGCCGACGCTGGTCGTCTTGGGGTGAGTGGTGGAAGCTATGGCGGGTTCATGACGAACTGGCTCACGGCCACCACGGACCGTTTCCATGCCGCAGTGACGTCCCGGTCGATAACCAACTGGGAGAGTTGGTATGGGGTATCGGATGCTCAGGGTCTGACGGAGTTCGAGTTCTTCGGTCCTCCCTGGGATCAGAGAGACCTTTATCGTCGGCTGTCACCCATTTCCTACGTGGAAAACGTCACGGCCCCCACCCTCATTATCCATTCGGAGAATGACTACCGGACCCCTATCGCGGATGGTGAGCAGTGGTTCATGGCTCTCAAGAAACGAGGGATTCCGGTGGAGATGGTTCGGTACCCCCGGTCTTCCCATGGGCTTTCCCGAGACGGAGAGCCCTGGCTGCTGGTGGACCGACTGGAGCGAATCCGGAGTTGGTTCGTTCATTTCCTCGTGGAGAATCCGGGCTGAGCCGGCAGTTTGGAAGGATGATTTTTCGGATGTTGAGTATATGAACCGACATCTTCTCGGATTCCCGCCTGAGTCTTTCCTCCTCAGGCGGGCTCTGGTGCGTCAGGCGCTGGGAGAGGGTGCTCTGATCCTCCCTGCAGCGGCAATCCTCCACCGGTCCCGGGACACACAGCACCGCTACAGGCCCGATTCGGAACTCTTCTATCTAACGGGCTGCACGGAGCCGGGGGTTGTGGCAGTCCTCAGAGATTCTGAGGAAGAGAGCTTCGTCCTCTTTGTGCCGCGACGTGACCCGAAAACGGAGGTGTGGTCAGGCCCTCGAGTCGGCCCGGAGGAGGCAATGGAGAGATTCGGTGCCGACTCGGTCTATCCTCTGGAGGAGATGGAAGAGCGTTTTCCGGGCCTCTTGAGGTCGCACAAACGAATCTTCTTCCGGCTAGGCGTCCACACGCGAGTGGAATCCCTGGTGATGGGTGCACTTCAGTGGGGTCGCACCCGCGGACCGAGGACAGGGGAAGGGCCCAGGGCCTTGGAGGACCCAGGGGAGGTCCTCGATGACCTCCGCCTCGTGAAGGGACCGGAGGAGGTTTCGAGGATTCGGAGGGCCACGGAGGTAACGGTGGCCGCTTTTAGAGAAGCCCTTGGTGCGACCCGGCCCGGGATAGGAGAATGGGAAGTGGAAGCCCTCCTCGAATCTGCCTTTCGGAGGGAGGGAGGCTCTGGGCCGGCCTTCCCAACGATCGTGGGATCCGGGGAAAATGGATGTGTTCTCCATTACGTGGACAACCAGGACCCTATCGACGGGGCCGGGCTCGTTCTCCTCGATGGTGGGGCAGAAGTAGATCTCTACTCGGGGGACGTCACCCGGACCTACCCTGCGGGGGGTCGGTTCTCAGATCGGCAATTGGAGGTGTACGAGGTCGTTATCCGGGCCCACCGGGCTGCCATCGCCAGTGTCCGTCCTGGGTCCACTATCGGCCAAGTGCATGACACCGCGCTTGAACAGCTTACCGTGGGCCTGGTTGGGCTTGAAGTGCTGACGGGAACCGTGGGGGATCTGATTGCGGAAAAGGCACACGAGCCTTTTTTCCCCCACAAGACCTCACACTGGTTGGGTTTGGACGTTCACGATGTTGGTGATTATGCGTCCACGGCGGGATCGAGAGTACTCCAACCGGGGATGGTTCTCACGGTAGAACCTGGTCTTTACTTTCCCTCGAGCGACGATACTCCGTCCCACCCCTATTCGGGAATCGGAGTCCGCATCGAGGATGATCTCCTGGTGACGGAGGACGGCGCCGAGAACCTCACCGGTTCCCTGCCAGTGGCTCCGGAGGAGCTGGAAGCTCTGGTCGGGAGAGCGCTCAGGGCGTGATCCAGTAACTGACCTTGAGCATGAAGACGTTTTCTCCGTCCTGCCGGAAGAGATTTTGGAGGTCGTTTCCGAAGTCCAGCTCACCGTTGGTGGCGTCGTAGTTCCGCCCTTGAGACCAGACCAGAAAGAGGAGAGATCCAGGGCGATACTCCCACCTCAAGACGAGGTTGGACCTGAACTGCTGGACGTTGAAATCCGGATTCCGAAAACTCTCCGCAACCTCATTCCCATCCAGATCTGCCCAATAGCGTCCGTCATCAAGCGCAGGATCCAGGCGTTGGATCCTGTCTTCGTAACGTTTTGCCTGAGGCTCCCTCACCTGTTTGAAGTCCGTGTATTCCCCCGCGCTGACAAACGGTTGGGCGTAGAGTTGAAGCGTCAAGTCCGGGGTGAAGGTGAAATCGAAACGCCCCGTGAGTCCTACCGTCTCCTGGTCGATTTGGCCGAAGACATAGTGGTCCTGAGCGGTCTGAACCTTCTGGACCCATTGGAAATCGTTTAGGGACTGGGCGAAAAAGGGACCCAAGCTGACCGTTGCCCGGCCCGAAGGTCTCCAGCGGAGGTTCAGGGATGAAGAAGATGATCTGGATCCGCTCTCGGAGGCTCTGCCCCAGTCATACCTCCCGTTCACCTGGACCACTTTCCGGGAGTCGGTGAAGAAGTTTACCCACCCGCTGGTACGGGCCTCCCGGCGCATCAGAGGGCCGCCCCGAAGGGCCCCATCGGAGAAGGCCTCGGCGTCGTGGTTGATTCCAGCGCTTCCACCCCAATAGTTAAGGAACGTCAGAGAACCGTTCAGGTTCAGCCCTGTGGCCACTCGTTCACCCCCGAAGGTCCATCCATGCCACCCGCTGGCGCCCACGTTCCAACGGCGAAGCCTTTCAGAGGGGGAGTAGTGGTTATAGCCCCCAAAAAGGACGTGGAGAAGGAGATCGGCCTCCCTCTGGAAGCCCAGATCATTGACCTCGAAGCCCGGAGATTTGGCGCTGGCCAAACTCCCCCAGCCCCAGAATCCACCCCCGACCTTTCTGAAGTCGAATTTGGCAGCCCACCCGCTCAGGGACGTCCGTGAGGGATCGTAGTCTGTGTGGCTTGCATCACTCCGTTGGAAGTACCGTGAGGGAGCTCGTTGGGTTCGGGAGATGGCTTCATCCGAACCCCGAACATGGGAGCCTACGAGGAACGCGTCGATCTGGAACCGATCCTCCACTCCGAATCGATGGCGAAGATCGAATCCCCCCGTGTAGGCCCCGGTGCGCAAGGTGAGTTCGTCGGCGACCGTCTTGCTTCGGTTCGTGGCTGTCCCGATGAAACCCAATGCACTCCGGCCCTCCCGAAAGTCCTTCTGCACCCGGGCGACGCCATAGTTCGAGAACGGCTCCACCGGCTCCTCGAGCTTCGTCCCGTCCGGGGTGACGATCTGGGCCCTTTCCTCCGAGGTCAGGGAGTGTAGAAGGCCAATGGACCATCCGTTCTGTGTCTTACCCGATAGCTTCCAGGATCCGAGTATGGTGGTGAGATTCGGAGTCTCTGAGTAGCCGCCCTGGTCATCGACGAAGCCCTGGGGGGGGCGCCCGATGCGTCGGCTATAGAAGAGTGCCTCCGAGCCCAGGTCTCCACCGCCTACACCCATGCCGAAGTTGAAGATTCCGGCACCTTCGATAAAGAAAGGCCGCTGTTCTGGGTAGAATGTTTCGAAGGCTGACAGATTGACCTGACCCGGGTCGGCTTCCACCTGCCCAAAATCCGGGTTGATGGTCACGTCCAAAGTCAGGTCATTGGTCACACCATACTTGAGATCTATCCCCGCCGATGAGAGAAAGTCATTGGGGTGGTAGAATGGATCCTCTTCTTCTCCGGGTGCTCGACCCAGACGCGCGAGAGAGAAGGGACGGAGTTCCATTCGGGTAGGAGACCCCAGGCCCGTAAGACCCTGCAACTCACCGAACTTGGAGACGATAGCGGCATCGCTTTGGCGAAGGGGAGCCCAGGTGGAGGTCTCATTTTTCCGGGCGATTTCTCGAGCGAAGTTGATTCCCCAGGTCTGGGTTTCCTGGTTTCCAAAGCGAAGTTGGGAGTAGGGAATCCGGAATTCTGCGGTCCAGCCCTCCTCGTCGATTCGAGTGGCCACGTCCCAAACTGCATCCCAGGTCGAGTCCTCGCTGGTGTCATCGAAACGGTAAAGGTCCATCTTGGCGCCTACGGGGTTTACCCCGAAATGGAATGCCGTTCTTCGGTCGAAGTACCCGTCAATGAGAACATGAACTTTGTCGGAGTAGGAGTCTTGATCTCTCCGAGTGAGTTGGGCCACAATGCTGTCGGGCCGAGAGTCCCTCAACCGAAAAGCCACGTAAAGAGCATCGGCTCCATAGAGAACGCGGACTTCGGTTTCTTCGGTGGCGGGATCACCCTCGTTTGGCTCCATTTGGACGAAATCCCCTGCGACAGGAGCTCTGCGCCAGGCCTCATCGTTCAGGAATCCATCGATCGTCGGGGCCTCCCCCTGGACACGGACGGCAGGTAGGTGATCGCATGCGGTCCTATCCTGAGATTGGAGCGTCAACTCGCGCTCCAGAAAGAAGATGGCGGTCAGGGCCGGGAGGGAACGGCTTGCTCTCATATACGGCCGTCACCGGTAGAGGGTTTCAGGAGGAATGATTTGGATCACGCTCTAACCTTAGGCTCGACTTTTTTTAAGGCCCACGGTCACGGCAACGACTACCTGGTCTTCGAAGAAGGCCATGCTTGGTCCGTGACTTCGGAAACCGTGCAGGTTATGTGCCACCGGAACCGGGGGGTGGGTGGGGATGGAATCGTCGCCCTTCTTCTCCAGGAGGCCTCGGAAAGGTCCATGGCGGGGCAGGGGGAACGGTCCTTCCCGTCGCTGTTTCGTCTGCGGATGTTCAATCCCGATGGTTCCGAGTTCGAGAGAAGCGGGAACGGCCTCCGAATCTTCGGAGCGTACCTTTTCTCTCAGGGAGTGGTCGGGGTGGGAAGTACCTTTTCCGTTGAGGTCGGGGGTGAACGGGTGGAGATGGAGATCCTCGGTGCGGAGCCAGGAGGATACCTCAACGTCGCCGTCGAGATGGGGAGGGCCCGAGTTGGGATCGATGCTATCGGTGCCAAGCCGGACGCGTTTGGCCCCGGCTCCACTCTGATTGGGTCCGATGGGTCTCTGTTGGAGGTTCAACTCGTTTCTATGGGGAACCCACACTGCGTGGTGATCCGGAACGAACTCAGGGAAGGTGAGTTGGTGGAGTTAGGTCCTTTCCTCGCGGCCCACCGGGCTTTTCCAAATGGGATCAACGTGCAGCTGGCCCGAGTTCTGGGAGCCGATGAGGTCGAGATTCTGATCTGGGAGCGGGGAGTGGGAAGAACAGCCTCCTCCGGGACCAGCGCCTGTGCCGTTGCGGCGGCCTGCGTCCAGAAGGGCCTCCTTCAACCGGGAAGGACCCGTGTGGGAATGGAGGGTGGCAGTTTTATGGTTTCGGTATCCCCGGAACTTGACGTACGGTTGGAGGGGCCGGTCCAGTCGCTGGCAACCGGAGAGGTGAGCAGAGAGATGTTGGAGGAGGTACTTGCGTAGAGGCTCTTTAGGTCCTGACTCGGCTCATAAAAAACAGGCCAGCTCCCAAAAAGAGGAAATTGGGAAGCCATGCCGCCACGAAGGGATCCAGAGTCCCTGTTTCCCCAAATGCCCCCGAGATTCTGAACAGGAGCATATATAGAATCGTGGAGAGAAGCGCGATTCCGATACCGTAGGCGGTTCCTCCCCGTTTGGTGCTGGTGGCCAGGGGGGCTCCGAAGAG
>JBDHMC010000233.1:0-4550 GCA_039656355.1 Gemmatimonadota bacterium
CGTCCCCCAGCATGGCCACCTGGTCCCAGTCCAGCGCCAGTCGCTCCAAAATCCCTTTGATCGCCCTGATCTTCAGTGCTCCCCCGTCCTGGTGGCATTCGGTAATGTCCAACTCCTGGGCCCGAATCGCCGTAGCTCCGGAAACCCGCCCCGACACCACTGCCACCTCGATCCCCACCCACTGGAGGAGCCGCACACCTAATCCATCCCGGATATCGAATCGCTTCATCTCCAGGCTTTTCCCGTCGGGGAGGGCGCCCATGTAGACCCCACCGTCCGTCAACACCCCGTCGACATCCAGCACTACCAGGCGAATCTTCTTTGCGATGGCTTCCGAGAGGATATGGGAAGGACCCATTCCTTCGGGAGGGCGACTCTGGCTCATGATCCGACCGTTCCTGCCCCGGCGGCGCCACGAACCGCCAGCACCCGCTCCAGAAGGGACCGAAGGTCTGTCAAAGGCAGCATATTCGTGCTGTCTGAGGGGGCCGTAGCGGGTCTGGGATGAGTTTCGAGGAAGAGACCGTCGCAGCCGGCAGCAACGGCGGCCAATACCAGGGAGGGGATGTGCTCCGGATCACCCCCGCTGGAGCCGGCCGCCAGCCCTGGCCGTTGTACGGAATGGGTCCCGTCAAAGATGGTCCGGACACCTGTGGCCTCCCGGATCCTGCGGAAGGATCGCATGTCCACCACCAGGTTTCCGTACCCGAAGAAGGTCCCCCGTTCCGTCACCACCACCTCTGGGGAACCGGCCAAGCGCGTCTTTTCGACAGCATGGGCCATCTCTTCGGGGGCCATCCACTGCCCTTTCTTGATGCTGACTACCCGTCCGGTCTTCCCCGCCGCGACCAGAAGATCTGTTTGGCGACACAGGAAGGCCGGGATCTGAATCACATCAACAACATTTCCTGCCTTCTCGGCATGAAAAGGCTCGTGGATATCGGTGATGATTGGGAGGCCCGTCTCGGCTTTCACTCGAGCCAGACGCTCCAAACCCTCCTCCAAACCGGGTCCCCGGGGTGAATCGGCCTTGGAGCGATTGGCTTTGTCGAATGAAGCCTTAAAGACGATCGGTAGCGCCAAATCCTTGGAGATCTCGGCCAAGGCATGGCCGATCTCGAGGTTCAGATCATCGTCTTCCAGGGTGCAGGGCCCCGCAATGAGCGTAAATCTCTCGAACATTCAGTCCTCCGGAACTGCCCTCGCCCCTGGGGGCGAGGTTTCTGCCCTCGCCCCTGGGGGCGAGGTTTCTGCCCTCGCCTCAGCGGGCGAATCCCCTTTTAGATGGCCTAGTCGTCGCGCTGCCGCTTCGACAAAAGAGGCGAAAAGCGGATGGGGCCGGGTCGGTCGGCTCTTGAGCTCCGGATGGAACTGGCAGCCGACGAACCAGGGATGGGTCGGGATTTCGATCATCTCCACCAACTGTCCATCTGGAGATAGACCGCTGAACTCCATTCCGTGTTCCCCAAGGGGAGCCCGGTATTTGTTGTTGAACTCGTACCTGTGACGGTGACGCTCGCTTATCTCTTCGGCCCCGTAGATCTGGCCCACACGGGAGCCCTCGGCCAGCTTGGCTGGATAGGCCCCCAACCGCATGGTCCCTCCTTTTGTGGTGACCTTTAGCTGGGAGTCCATGAGACAGATGACCGGGTGGGGGGATTCTTTGTCGAACTCGAAGGAATGGGAGTACTCCAGCCCCACCACGTTCCGAGCGAACTCGATGACAGCGCATTGGAGACCCAGGCAGATCCCAAAGAAGGGCACGCCCCCCTCTCTGGCCCACCGAATGGCCTCGACCATTCCCTCGATCCCTCGTTCCCCGAAGCCCCCGGGGATGAGGATTCCGCCGAATCCTCCCATATCCGAGACGGGATGACCCGCCTCAAACCGCTCACTGGGGATCCATTCGATCTCGACTCCGACGTCATTGGCGATACCGCCATGGATCAGGGCCTGTTGAATGGACTTGTAAGAGTCCACCAGTTCCGTGTATTTACCGACCACCGCGATCCGGACAGGCCCCCCCGATGGAGACCGGATCCTCTCCACCATTCTCCGCCACCCATCGAGATTTGGAGCCTCGGTCTCGAGCCCCAACCGCTCAACCACGAAGGCATCGAGTTTCTGGCGTTTTAGCTCCAAAGGGACTGCATAAATGGTGTCCACATCCAACGCCTGAATGACCCCGTTCAGGTCGACATTCGTGAAGAGGGCGATCTTCTTCCTCAGGCCCTCGTCCATCGGGTGCTCGGCCCTACAGATGAGGACGTCGGGTTGGATTCCGATCTGCATGAGCTCCCGTACGGAGTGTTGTGTCGGCTTGGTCTTCAGCTCGCCGGCCGCCGCCAAGTAGGGCACGAGTGTGAGGTGGATCACCAAGGAGTTCCCTCGGCCCACGTCCTGTCTGAACTGCCTTATCGCTTCAAGGAAGGGGAGGCTCTCGATGTCACCAACTGTGCCCCCGATCTCGGTGATAACCACGTCCATGTCGTGGCCGAGCCGGCTGACGCTCTCCTTGATCTCGTCGGTGATGTGGGGGATGACCTGAACGGTGGAGCCCAGGTAGTCCCCCCGGCGCTCCTTGTCGATGACGTTTTGGTAAACCCGGCCCGATGTGATGTTGTTGGCCTGGCTCAGCGAGGCGTCCAGGAACCGCTCGTAATGTCCCAGATCCAGATCCGTCTCTGCACCGTCGTCGTTTACATAGACTTCACCATGCTGAAAGGGGGACATGGTACCGGGATCCACGTTGATGTACGGATCGAACTTCTGGAGAGTCACCCTCAGGCCACGCTCTTTGAGGAGTCGTGCCAAGGATGCCGCGGCGATACCCTTCCCCAGGGAGGAAACAACACCCCCGGTAACAAAGATATATTTGGTTGAAGATCCGGTCGTTTCCGTCATCGATTCCCTTTGGATAGTGGAGGTGTGTTCAGGCCCTGGAGTCTCTCCTCTGTTTTAACCACATCCGCCGGCGTGTCCACTCCGGGATCCGCCGCTCCCACAACCGCCACCCCAATCCGCGCACCCGATCCCAGTGGTCGGAGTTGTTCTAGTTTTTCCAGTTCCTCGAGGGGAGAGGGAGCCTGGGCAACCCAGTTCTCCAGGGCCTCCGGCGTGTAGGCATAGATCCCGATGTGTCGAAGGAAGGGTTCCCGACCCAATTCCTCCGACGTGGGTTTATCATCCCGCTTGAACGGTATGGGAGACCTCGAAAAATAAAGCGCTCGCCCTGACCTGGACCGGACGACCTTCACCACCGAGGGGTCCTTCCGGGCTTCCAAGGTCATGAGCGGGGTGGCACAGGTTCCGATCTCCCAGCCTTTGTCCCGGACCAACTCGATGGCCGCCGCCAGGTGGGCTTCCTTCAAAAGGGGCTCGTCGCCCTGGATGTTGGCGATGACCCGGAAGTCGGAGTAATCCTCCAGGCGAGCGACCTCCGCCACCCGATCGGTCCCTGATGGATGATCGGACGAAGTGAGTTCCACTGGGGCCCCCATAGCCCGACAGACCTCTGCTACCTCCTCGGAATCCGTGGCGACCACGGCTTCATCCAGAACCTTCATACCCTCAACTCGGCGCCAAACCCACTCGATGAGAGGGCGTCCGAGGAGGGGGTAGAGAGGCTTGTTAGGGAGGCGGGTAGAGGCGAGCCGAGCCGGGACGATGCCCAGAACACGGCCACTCACGGGCGCCATCCGGCGCCGGGAAACGGATTCGGCGATGCAATTTTCACGCCATCAAAGGTAGAGAAGGGGGTTGCCGCGGGCAAGGAATTTGAAGAATCGATGTGGCTTTTGCCCCATCGGTAAGCCGGAGCCTACTCGTGCAGAGCCTCCCTAAAGAGCCAAAAAGTTCTGCAGGAGCGTCATCCCGCCCTCAGAGAAGAGGGATTCGGGATGAAATTGGACTCCCCACACGGGGTAGACAGAATGTCGGATTCCCTGGATTTCCTCCCCGAACTCTTCCGGATCGGACCAGGCCACGACCTCCAACTCATCGGGAAGGACGGCGGGATCGGTCACTAACGAGTGGTAGCGGGTCACGGTCAACGGATCCGGGAGCCCCTGGAGAATCCCCTCCCCCGTGTGGTACACATAGGCGGTTTTCCCGTGCATGATTTGCCCGGCCTTCATGGTCCTGCCACCAAAGGCCTCGCCGATGGCCTGATGCCCCAGGCAAACCCCCAGGAGGGGGGTGGACGGACCCAGAGTCCGTATTAGATCGATGCTCACCCCTGCCTCGGAAGGCGTACACGGTCCCGGGGAGATGAGAATCCTCTCCGGTGCCATGGTCCGGATGTCTTCTACTGAAGCTTCGTCGTTTCGAAGCACTCGAATCTCGGCGCCGAGTTCTCCCAGGAACTGGACCAGGTTCCAGGTGAAGGAATCGTAGTTATCAAGGATCAGGATCATGCCGAAGGATCAAGCCTCGTCCTTCCAGGCACAAGGGCTCGGGATTTGGCGTATGGAGGAAACCGACCCTGGACAGAGCAGCCATTCCGGGTCATCCTGCCAATGCCCTAAAAGAATGGGGAAAGGTACGCCGTA
>JBDHMC010000234.1:0-4521 GCA_039656355.1 Gemmatimonadota bacterium
CGTTATCACACTTCTGACACTTCGGATACTCTGTCACTTCCACCATAATCAACCCCTCCCAACAGCAGGCAGGTCACGGAGCCCGACCCTGTTCCTCCCGGGTGGGCCCTCTAGTTGAATGCCCCCGGGTCAGAACCTCCCCCCCCAAGGGTATTCCCGTTCAAAGGCCTCCTCGAAATCAAAGAGACCCTGGAAATCTTCCCTGCGATCTTCTTCCTGTTTGACGAGGACCCCGCATTCCACCATGGCGAAGACAATCTCCCCCAAATCCTCGGTGCCGTGAATCCCCCAGTGTCCGAGAACGGTTCGGGCCATGGGTCCATACTGACCCAACGCAAGGTCACGGACGCCATGGGCCAGCTCTTCCCCTGAGATATGCCGGGGTTCTTCCAGCTTCGCCAGCACCGTGTGGAGTGCTGAGAGCAGGAAGAGGTAGGCTTTCCCATGGAACTTGGGATTCCGATCCTGGAGCCGTTCAAGGATCTCGTCGGCGACTTGCAAATCCGTCATGCTTCGAAAATTACCTTCTTCCCCAGAGGACGCCACCTTTCTGGTGGGCCCCCGGTGAAGGCATTCGGCCCTGAGCCTTTCGGAGGCCATGGACTCAAACGGCAAGAAAGAGTCATCTCGGTCAAGAGAGCGCCAGGAACTCTTCATACAATGGATACGTCTGACAGAGTTCCGTCACTTCCCCCCTCACGGTCCGGATCAGTTCCTCGTCGGTGGGATTATTCAGAATCCGCATGATCCAAGCCGCGATCTGCTCCATGTCTTGTTCCGTCATTCCTCGGGTGGTCAGAGCCGGCGTGCCGATCCGGAGCCCCGAGGTCACGAACGGGGAACGAGTCTCCCCAGGAACCGTATTTTTGTTCACAGTAATTCCCGCTTCCTCCAACGCATGCTCCGCTTCCTTCCCTGAAAGGTCAGGATGACTCGGCCGGAGGTCTGCGAGGAGGAGGTGGTTGTCCGTACCGTCGCTCACCAGCTTCAGCCCGCTGCCCATGAGCCCACTCGCCAACGCCTGGGCATTGGCGACGATCTGCTTCGTGTATTGTTGGAACTCCGGCTTGAGTGCCTCCTGGAAGGCGACAGCCTTTGCCGCGATAACGTGCATGAGGGGGCCGCCCTGGTTCCCTGGGAACACGGATTTGTCGACGGCCTTGGCGTGTTCTTCCTTACAGAGAATGAGCCCACCCCTCGGGCCACGGAGCGTTTTATGAGTGGTGGTGGTCACCACGTCGGAATGGGGAATAGGACTGGGGTGCACCCCTGTGGCGACCAACCCGGCGATATGGGCCATATCCACCAAGAGAATCGCGCCCACTTCTTTGGCGACAGCGGCGAACGCTTCGAAGTCGATGACCCTGGGATAGGCGCTGGCCCCGGCGATAATGAGCTTAGGCCTGTCTGCCTTGGCCTGATCCCGCAGGGCATCATAGTCGATTCGCCCATCCGAATCCCGAACCCCGTAGGCCACTACCTCGAACAGGGAGCCACTGAAATTCACCGGCGAGCCATGCGTGAGGTGTCCCCCGTGACTCAGGTTCATCCCCAGGATCCGCTCGCCGGCTTTCAGGAAGGCCATGTAGGCAGCCAAGTTCGCCTGAGACCCAGCATGCGGTTGGACATTTGCATGGTCGGCATCGAAAAGCTTTTTCGCCCGGTCGCGAGCCAAGTCCTCCACCACGTCCACATGCTCGCAACCCCCGTAATACCGTTTGCTTGGGAGTCCCTCGGCATACTTGTTGGTGAGGACCGTGCCCATGGCCTCCAAAACCGCCGGAGACACGAAGTTTTCACTGGCGATGAGTTCGAGTTGGGAGGCCTGGCGACCGGCTTCCGCCTTCACTACGGCATATACCTCAGGGTCCGTGACTTTCAGATTATCCAGCATGAGTTCAGCTCACTTATATCGTTTGTGTGTTCCGTTCATCCCCCTCGGCCACCGACACCCGGAGGGGCCCCGGCGGCCGAAGGTTTCACTAGGTTCAGACCAGGGTTTAGCTCATCAACCTCAGGCTCCGAAGTCCAGACACCCGAGTTCGGTTCGGTGTAGGAAGCGAACATCTTCCATTCGTTGCTCCGCCACCTTGTCCGATGCGTCAGCGGTAGTAAGCCCCTCGGTCTTGGCCAACTCCAGGATCCGTAGGAGAGTGTTGTAGATCTCCCCTGCCTTCCTCAGGCTCCGTTCAGCGGGCCACCCCAGGATCTCGGCGTAGACGTTGATGAGGCCCCCTGCGTTTACGAGATAGTCGGGGCCATAGAGGATCCCTTTGTCTTCCACCTCCTGGGCGTGTCGAGGCTCGGCCAGTTGGTTGTTGGCACCCCCCACCACGATGTCCACGTTCAGCACCTTCAGAGTGTCATCGTTTAGGATGGCCCCCAAGGCGCAGGGAGCAAAGACGTCCGCATCGACTCCGTAAATCTCATCGGGTCTCACGGCCGTTGCCCCGAACTCCTCAACCACGATACCGACCTTGTCCTCATCGATATCCGTGACGGTGAGCCGGGCCCCCTCCTCCGCTAAGTCCTGGCAGAGAAAATACCCCACATGGCCGCACCCTTGGACCGTCACGTGCTTTCCTGCCAGCGAGTCGTCTCCATACTTGTGGAGGGCAGCTGCCTTCATCCCCTGATAGACACCATAAGCTGTGACCGGCGATGGATCACCGGACTTGCCCATGAGTCCGCACACGTGGTCCGTCTCCATGTGGACAAAATCCATGTCGGCGGGAGAGGTCCCCACGTCCTCTGCGGTGATGTACCTGCCGGCCAGAGACTCAACGGCCCGCCCATGGGCCCGAAAGATCATCTCCCTGTCCCGAGTGCTATTATCCCCGATAATCACTGACTTCCCACCACCAAGGTTCAAACCGGCGAGCGCCGACTTATATGTCATCCCCCGAGCCAGCCGCAGCGCATCTTCGATGGCCTCGGCGTCGGTGTCGTAATTCCAAAAACGTGTACCACCCAGGGCCGGGCCCAGTGTGGTGTTGTGGATAACGATGATTCCCTTATAACCGATGCGGGGTTCGTTCCAGAACACGACCTGTTCGTGTTCCCGTATGCTCATTCTTTCAAAAATCTCCATGCGACCTTCCTCCCAGTCCCGAGAGTGGTTTGTGCCCCCTGGATAACTATCAGGCCCCTGACTGCCCAGTGGCTTCCCGGGCGATAACGAGCCTCATGATCTCATTGGTCCCTTCGTAAATCTCCGTTCCTTTTGCATCCCTAAAGAGGCGCTCTACCGGATAATCCCGCATGTACCCGTAGCCTCCGAAGATCTGGACAGCCTCATCCGTGGTCCAGACCGCCATCTCCGATGCCGTGAGCTTGGCCATAGCCGCCATTACACCTGGGCTAGGAGCCTCCGGGTCTATCGCCCCATCCATCGCCTCGGCCGCTGAGAACGTCAGTGCCCGGGCACGGGTAATGCGAGTGGCCATCTCTGCCAATTTGAAGCGGGTCGCCTGAAAGTCTGAGAGAGGCCGGCCAAATTGAACCCGCTCTTTCGCATAGTCTCGGGCATGTTCGAAGGCGGCTCGGGCGATCCCGGTGGCCTGAGCGGCGATCCCCAGGCGCCCTATCTCCATGGCTTCCATGGCATAGACAAAACCTTCCCCGTCCGTCCCGAGAAGGGCGCCGTTTTCCACCTCCACACGGTCCAAGTGGAGCTCAACCGTTTCAGAGGCGGCCAGACCCATCGTCGTCTCGCGCTTCCCCACCTGATAGGCGTGAAGGTCCGGGTCCAAAAGAAAAGCGCTGATCTTCCCGCCAGTAGCCTCCCGAGCGAATAGGACGATCAATCCTCCAAAGCCACCATTGGTGACCCATTTCTTGCCACCGGTCAAGACACAGTGGGACCCCTCATTTTGCCAGGCGGTACTGAGGGCCTGAGCATCACTTCCCGCTCCTGCTTCAGAGAGGGCAAAAGCTCCCAGGATCTCGCCGGACGCCAGCCTGGGAAGGTAGCGGTCCTTCTGTTCCTGGGTCCCGTACCGTTCGAGAAGAAAGGTCACGGGGCCCGAATGGATCGCAACGGCCAACGCCACACTGGCATCTCCCCAGGCCAACTCCTCTAATACCAGCAGGTACGTACTCAAATCGAATCCAAGCCCTCCATGGGATTCCGGAATCCGCATCCCCATGAAGCCCAGCTCCCCCAGCTTCGAAAAGACCCGGGTGTCCAGACACCGTTTGGCGTCCCACTCGGGAGCATGGGGCCGTATCTCACCAAGGACAAACTCCCGAGCAAGAGCTCGGATCTCAAGTTGTTCCTCGGTAAGGCGCAGGGTCACTGTTGTGGTCTCTTTGTCAGGTTTCGATTCGCTTTTCTACTTCTCGTATCCAAAGAACCCCCGACCGGACTTCCTTCCCGACCACCCAGCCGCCACGTACTTCCGGAGCAGGGGACACGGACGATACCTGTCGTCACCAAGGTCCCGATGGAGCACCTCCAAAATGCTGAGGCAGGTGTCCAGTCCGATAAGATCGGCGAGGGCAAGGGGTCCCATGGGATGG
>JBDHMC010000235.1:0-5180 GCA_039656355.1 Gemmatimonadota bacterium
CGGATAAGGAGCCCCAATCCCTTCCCACTTCCCCGCCCTGGCCCTGTGCTTGCAGGGCAGCCCGGTGTGCATTGAGGCTTCGCACCTCCAACGGACCGATTTGCTGCCCACGCCGAACGATGTACTCCCCTTCAACCACGATTCCTTCAGTGGTGGGGACCTCCAATCGTGCTTCTGTCCGACTGTTTTCGGTCCTTCTCTCGTCAAACCGATAGGGCGACTCCATAAAATGGGCGAGGACCTGGCGGACCATTTCCTGAAATTCGGACGTGCTGGGCTGGAGGGTTTCAAGGGCAGCGTTATAGAAGTCGGTTCCCCAAAGCAGGTCACTGGCGTTTATGGAGTTTTGGACCATCACTCCGGCCCAAACGTCGATTCTCCCGACACTCCCAACTTCGTCTCCGGGGTCGGATGCCAGATACCGATCCACCAACTCGCCCACCACCGATAAGGAGGCTGTCCTGAGAGCCTGGAGCTCGATGGGACTGAGGAAGTTCTCGGCGGTTCCCACCAGGCCCGGGAGGTCTTCCCCTTCCAGGACCGCCTCGACCGCCGGCCGGCCTCCGGCCTCGACCGCTTCCTGAATGGCGTCGAAGAACCCGTTCAGCCGGGCTTCAATTCTTCCCTGAGTGTCCTCTTGGTAGAGAAACACCGGCGGTACTGCCGCCACCAGCTCGGATCGCTCCGTTTCCACGTCCTCCGGGTCTCTGGGGAGTTCAAACTCGACCTGGGCCGCCAGGTCTACTTCGGCGACGCCTCCCTCCGGGAATAGGTCCACCGTCTGAGGGTCGCCCGAGGGAAAGGGGTCCGCCGTCCGAGTATCGCCCGAGGGGAAGAGGAGAGTGATGGCCGCCGCCAAAAGAACCAGTAAGGCGATCCGGGTGCCGTGGTAAAAAACCCCCTGAGGCCAGCTTCCATCAGGCGTCTTTGACAGAGTTTGGAGAAAATCCGGCGCACCGACCTGTTTCTTCTTCTTTTTTCGGCTCACCCTTCGTCGACTCCTTCATCCCGAGCGTAGGCTCGGATGATGTCCTTGACCAGGCGGTGCCGGATGACATCGCTGCCGGTCAGGTAGATGAGGGCGATCCCTTCGATCCCACTCAGGATACGTTCTACCTGGAGCAGACCTGAGTCATCCGCACGGGGAAGATCGATCTGGGTCTTGTCTCCGGTTATGACAACCCTGGAGTTCAAACCCAGTCGGGTCAAGAACATTTTCATCTGGAGGACCGTGGCATTTTGGGCCTCGTCCAGAATCACGAACGCATCGGAGAGGGTCCGACCACGCATGTAGGCCAGTGGGGCGATCTCGATGGTGCCGGATTCCAGGGCTCGCCCTACGCGCTCCCCTGGCATCATGTCCTCCAGGGCGTCGTAAAGCGGCCGGAGGTAGGGATCGACCTTCTCCTGGAGATCCCCAGGAAGAAAACCCAGGTTCTCCCCTGCTTCCACGGCAGGCCTGGCAAGGATGATACGTTTCACTCTCTTCTTGTAGAGAGCGTCAACCGCCTTCGCAACCGCCAGGTAGGTCTTCCCAGTTCCTGCCGGGCCGATGCTTATCACCACATCGCTGGCGGTAATGGCTTCCAGATACCGCCTTTGACCCTCGGTCTTGGGGGAGATGATCTTTCGGGTTCCCGGTAGGGCGATCCGCATCTCCTGATCCGGTGAGACCAACCCGACTTCACCCTGGACCTCCGACTCCTCCGCAAACCGCGCGATGTCGGACACATCGAAGGGGACCCGGAGACGGGCCAGTTCAATGAGATGGTGCCCTACGGGAATGGCCCGCTCCACAGACTCCAGGTCTCCGGAGAAGACCATTTTGTCGCTCCTGAGGACCACTCGGATTCCGAAGATTCGAGCCAATTCCTGGAAGTTGGTATCGTTGATCCCAGCCAGTAGGAGCTGATCGGCCCCTTCGGCGTCGAGGCGGTGGTCCAGGATCGTACCCTCCTTGTTCGTCATATTCCTCCCCTGGAAGTCCCGGTGGATACGGGTGCCATGAGGCTAATGGTGGTTCCTACTTCTCCTCCGGGAGACGTCGTAGGTGGAGTTCCCGAAGCTCCTCATCGGACAGGGGCGTAGGAGCCCCCTCGAGAAGGGCCCGGGCGGCCGTGGTCTTGGGAAATGCGATCACGTCTCGGAGGCTCGGAGCACCGATGAACTCCTTCACGATTCGATCCATCCCCAAGGCGATTCCACCATGGGGGGGGGCTCCCAGAGTTAGCGCCTCCAACAAGAAACCGAACTTCCGGTCGATGTCTTCCTCCGACAAGCCCAGGTGCCGGAAGATGGTTCTTTGGATCTCCGGCCGGTGATTCCGGATGCTCCCGGAACCGAACTCCACCCCATTATACACCAAATCGTAGGCCTGGCCCCGGGTCCTTTCGGGCTCCTCTTCCAAGAGGCCCGCATCGGCAGGATGAGGATGGACGAAGGGGTGGTGGGCTGCCGAGAGGGTACCGTCGGGTTCCTCCATAAAAATCGGAAAATCCACTACCCAGATCCAAGCATCTTTATCAGCAGGGTTCACCCCCAGGGCGGTGAGGGCAGGTATTCGAACAGCGTCGAGGGCTGGAGAGGTGATCCGGTCCGGTCCAGCCGCCACGAGGGCCAGATCCCCAGCCTTCATACCCAGGGCCTGATAATCCGCCTCCGCCATGAATCGGGCCAGCGGGCCCGATCCGCCGTCTTCGGTCCGTTTTACCCAAAGGAGGCCCGGGGCGCCAGCCTTTTTGGCCAGGTCTTCCAAACCCTCGATCTCACGCCGAGACAAGTTGACACCGTTCTCAAGGAGGAAGCCCCTTATGCGTCCTCCCTCTTCCACGGCCCCTTGAACCACTCTGAAGTCCAACTCAGCCAACTCGGCGGTCCAATCCTGAATCCGGAGGGAGTACCTGAGGTCTGGTCGATCACATCCATAGTCTTCCAAAGCCTCTGCATAGGTGATCCGCGGGAACGGAGGAGTCACCTCGTTCCCCGCCACGTGGGCCAGCGAGGCCATGAGCCCCCCGATCCATGCAAAGAGGTCCTCGGGCTGAATGAAAGAGGCCTCGATGTCGATTTGAGTGAATTCGGGTTGCCGGTCGGCCCGGAGATCTTCGTCCCTGAAACACCTGGCGATCTGGAAGTACTTGTCCAATCCCGAGGCCATCAGGAGCTGTTTGTAGAGCTGGGGGCTCTGAGGAAGGGCAAAGAACTCCCCGGGGTGGTTCCGACTGGGCACCAGATAGTCCCGAGCACCCTCGGGAGTGGGTTTGGTGAGAATCGGTGTCTCTACCTCCAGATACCCGAGGCTGTGCATGTAATTCCGGACCTCCAGAACAAGCCGGTGCCGGAGCTCCATGTTCCGCTGCATCTCCTCCCGCCGGAGATCCAGAACCCGGTGCCGCATCCGGAGATCTTCCGATGGGAGCTCCTCCTCAGGAGACCGGAAGACGGGGATGGCCGGGGTGACGGCCCCGTTAAGGAGTCGGACCCTGGCAGCCTTCAGCTCCACTTCACCGGTGACCA
The DNA here is from genome assembly GCA_039656355.1 of Gemmatimonadota bacterium. Taxonomy (GTDB): domain Bacteria; phylum Gemmatimonadota; class Gemmatimonadetes; order Longimicrobiales; family Gaopeijiaceae; genus JABDNZ01. Next base: position 3,517 of record JBDHMC010000235.1, read on the forward strand.
TATCCGGGTTCTGGGCATCGGGGGGCCTAAGGGTGACCTCTCCTTCCACCTCAACTACATCCTCGGCTCCTAAATCCCGTGCCACTGCCAGGGAGTCGGGATCGGTCCAGTCCGGACCTATGGAGACCTGAAAGACCCCACTCCTATCTCGAAGGTCTATGAAGTACAGACCGCCAAGATCCCGGCGACGGTGAACCCATCCACATAGTTTATGCTGGGTCCCGGCATCTTTCGCGGTGATGCCACCCATCATGCGGGACCGGAATGAGGTCCCCTCGAGGTCGATTTCGGATTTGGACGACATGGATCTCACGTTCCTGGGAGCATACCGGGAAATGGGGCTAATCCAATAAGAAAGAGACTGCCGCCCCAATGGCAGCGAGCCCCAAGGTACCAGGAAACCGGCTCACGTTCCGATCCTGGGGCGGCTTCGCTAAGTTAACGGACGGGTTTTTCCGGTACAAGAAAGGCCAGATTCATCTTCACGTGAACCCATTTCGCGCCCTGACCGTCCTCGCCCTCTTGGTCTCTCTCCACCCGTTCGGGGTTGAGGGCCAAGTCATCTTCGATTGGCCCATTCGGGCGGCGCCTCAGCCTGAGGCTGTCCTCACCGGAGCCGGCGCTGTTTTCTGGAACCCTGGGAGTCTGGTCTCAGAAGTAGGAACGAGCCAGGGGATCTGGGTCATACACGTGGATGGGCCCGACGCCACCGGTGTCCGCGGGGTGGCCATATCTGGAGTGATAGACCTCCCCATGGGGCTCCGGGGAGGCGTGGGGTATTGGCATCTGGGTATCCAGAACATCCCCCGGACGACAAAGTCCCCCCAACGGGAAGCGGGAGAAATCAACATCGCAGAGGACGTAGCCGTCCTCGCCGTATCGAAGGATTTTTTAGGGAATACGGGAGTCGGAGGAGCCCTTCGCTTTCGAAGGGGGGCCGCCGGGAATGAGGCCAGGAGTGACGTGGTTGGGGAAATCGGCATCCACCACCGCTCGGGCCCCCATCAGGTTCGGATACGGTTTCCTTGCCGATGAGGGGATCCAACCCGTGGACCATCGGGTTTCTTTGAGGGGCTCCTGGATGGACCAACTCCACCTGGGGGCAGGCTTCTCCCACCTCGAGAGTGGGGACGGTTGGACCCCCCTCTGGATGCTCGGAGCCGACATCGGGCGGTATTCTCTTTCGGTCCTCCGAGAGTCGCTGGCAAACGGGTTTGGCCCAGTCCACTTCTTTCAGGCGGCCATCCGATTCCCCTAGGGACCCCCCCGAGGTTTTTTTATGGCGCTTGGTACCCTGTCTTCTAACCACCCGGAATGAAATGACGAAAGAACTCGACCTCCTTGGTTTGACCCCAGAGGACCTGGAAGCGGCGTTGGAATCCCACTTCCAGGAAAGAGGGCAACCGGCGTACCGAGCCGGTCAGGTCAGAGATTGGGTCTACGAGAAGTTGGCGCCGGACTTCGGGGCCATGACCAATCTCCCAAGGGATGAGCGGGACGGGCTGGCCCGAGCCTTCTCCATTGCCGAGGCAGAAACCGCCACTCTTTCCCGATCGACCGATGGAACGGTGAAACATCTTTGGAGGCTGGGGGATGAAGAGCTGGTGGAATCGGTCCTCATCCCCACTGAGGACCGCCTCACCCTCTGCATCTCCTCCCAAGCC
>JBDHMC010000236.1:0-4799 GCA_039656355.1 Gemmatimonadota bacterium
GGCCCGTCTCGCCCGGGGAATCTTCCAGGTACCGCCGGCCGGCCTGAGTGTAGGCCACCCCTCGGACCCGGGCCAACGGGTTGGGTTTCTGCTGCCGTCCAGGATGTATGCAAGTGCCCGGAAGTTCAAGGAAGATGCCCTGAGGGCCTTTTCCGAAAGCAGTAATCGCGCGTTATGGTGCTCCGGTGACCTGCGTTCTGAGGACCCTGGCCAGGAGGGGATCGTGCACGCGGAAGAAGACGCGCTGGGCCGTCATCTATCGTCAGACTAGACTAGAGCCCTTTCAATCTACATTCGCAACGAACTCACCACTGGAATCCTGTTCGTACTTTTCGAGGTCGTCGGTAAGCTCATAGTAATCCCCGGCCTGGCTCAACCAGATATGTCCTATCGTCTTCAGGCCGGTTGGTTGATCGAGGGTGCCCGCCGAAATGTAGATATGGTCGTCTCCCCTGGGGTCCCAGAAAAGACTGCCGCCACACTCCTTGCAGAAACCGCGATACACATCGGGCGTCTCGTCTTTGATGGAGCGATACCATCTGAGGCTTCACTGCACCGCAAAGGCATCCACCCCCGGCTCTTCGAGAGCTGCTCTGGTCTGCGTCCATTGGGGCTCTTCCTTTCATAAAAGGACCCGTCTTAGGGGACGGCTGTAAGTACTCCTCCTGAGGATTCGAGTGGGATCTGACCTGAATCCGGCGCCAAAACGGTCTGTGTTGGACCTGCGCTCGCTGCGCGAGGGCGGCCCAGTCCGATAGAAAAGACGGTCCCACAAGCTAGTCGCCCTGCCACGCCATACTGTCAGCCCCAGCTTTGCGGCGGGCCTCATCCTTTTCCTGAAGACACCCACCCCGCAATGTGACGGATCAATTCCGCAAGAATGCGTCCGCCACGATGTCCCGAATTCGGCCCGAGCTCACTCGATAGCGATTGGCGAATACGATGATCGCGAGTTCCTGGTCGGGGAGGCGCCTGAAGTCCGCCACGAACCCCGCCACTTGTCCACCGTGGCCCACTGACCGGTGCCCTCGATACTCCCCTACGCTCCAACCGAAGCCGTATCCCGTGGAATCCCCATTTGGGAGAACCGTAGGGGTCCACATGGTGGATTTGGATTCCTCGCTGAGGATGCCATCCCCGTTCAGGGCCTCGTCCCATTTCGCCATGTCGCGCACGGATGACGCGATGCCCCCGGCGCCAAGGGTCGAGGAGGTCTGTGTTGCATCACGGTTCATGAGCTCGATGCCCATGCGGTCGACCCAGTATCCGGAGGCTCGATGGGGAATGATGTCCTCGGGGTCGGCCAGTCGCGTCTGGTTCATGTCCAAGGGCCCGAAGATCCTCGATTGAAGGACCTTGCCAAGCGGAGACCCTTCGACGCGCTCCACGATGAGGCTGAGAAGGAAGAACCCCGTATTGCTGTAATACCACCCTGTCCCTGGCTCGAAGTCCATGGGTCTGGAGTGGGCCTCTCGAATAATCTGCTCCGGCGTGAAGCGGAACCGGTAGGCCTCGTAGGTCTGGATTTCTTCGTAGTCGGGAATGCCTGATGTGTGGGTGAGCAACTGCCGCACAGTAACACCCAGCCACTCACTAGGTAGATCGTGCAGGTACTCATGGATTCCATCGTCCAAGCCTACTCGTCCCTCCTCCACCAACAGCATCATGGCTGCCGCTACGAACTGCTTGCTGATGGAGCCAATCTCGAAGACGGTGCTGTCTGAAACGGGTACCCGGAGTTCGACGTTCGCCATGCCGTAGCTTTGGACATGAAGAAGACGGCCGCGGGATGCCACCCCAATCAGAACACCGGGGATATTGTTGGCGGCCATCTCCGCTTGGATGCGTTGGTCCATATTGGTGAGGTCGTCCGCGGTGGGTTGAATCACCTGGGCTGACAGCTCAGAGACCATCGGGACAGCAGCCGAAAGGAGGAGGCATACGGCAACCGTACACCCTCCCCTCACCACCCTTCTCCCTACATCCATGTCATTTCTCCCCTGTATGTGCGCTGCACCGATCCAAGTCGTGATCAGGACTGAACCAAGGATCACCACGGCTCTCAGGAAAACGCGGAGCCGTGATCTCATGGTCATGCGATGTCGTTACAGCCGCGTCCTAACGGTTTGCGATGGACCTGCGCTCGCTGCGCGATGCTCAGTCGTCTTCGGCTCCGCTGCGGTTCAGGATGATTGCAGACGCCCGGAAACTCAAGAGAGACGCCCGGAGAGCATCCACCGCCAGCAGCAATCGCGTGTTAGAACGCGGACCAGGGAGTCATGAGAGTTGCCCAATCTCTCTCCGCTTTGCCTCAACGAACCCGGCCAGCCGGTCCATAGCAACCGTCAAAGCCGCTTTGGAGACACAGGGATACACGACTCGGAAGAGACCCTTTCTGGTATGCCCGAAACCGGCTCCTGGAGTGAGGAGAACCCCAGTGGCGTGATACAGCGCCCGCCAAAGATCCATTTCCGCACGTTCAGAATCGTCGGTCAGGAATTCCGACAGATCGATCCAGACGAAGTGGCTCCCCCGGCTAGGCACGTATGGAATGCTGAGACGCCTCAGGAAACCGACCACGATCGCGTACGATTCGGTCAGCCGCTCTTTGTTACGGGCCAAATACGGGGTCATGAATGCCGAGTCGGTTAGCAGAAGCTGTAAGATCCACTGAGTGTGGTTGGAAACCGAGTGCGTCAAATTCAGGTGCGTGTACGCTTCGAGGAGTGCGGCGTTCTGTGAGTGGACGAGGCCGACTCGGAACCCCGAAATCCCAAGGTCCTTGGAAAAAGCGTACCACAAGTGGAGGAAATCGCTCTTCCTCTCCGCCATGATGTTGGCGAAGGAGGAGAAGGTGAGCTCATCAGGGTAATCTTCCTTGAGGGCCGGGTGTGTCGTATCGATCAGCGACAACCCGTAGATCTCGTTCACCACCAGGTGGACGCCTTTTTTGATACACCATTCGGTGATCTCCAGAAGCTGTCGCTCCGAGTAGATGCCCCCCGTGGGATTGTCCGGTGTCGTGAGGATCAACATGCGGAACCGCCGGCCCCCCTCAACGATGTCCCGGTGGGCCGCCTCGAGATCGTCGACGGTGAGGACTAGGCCATTCGCGACCTCGGACGGATCATGGTGCGTCACCAGATCGTAGCGGTCGACTCCTGAGAAGTTGCCAAGATCCTGTCGATAGACCGGATAGGACGGCGCCGGAATGACCGCGACATCGCCCGATTCGGCTAGGATGAAGGAGGTCATCTCGATGACGCTGGTGGCCCCGGCCGAAACTCCAAGGTGCTCCGGGTCGATGGAGCAGCCCGTCAGGTGTTCGGCGAGGAAGCTCGCAGCAGCTTCCCGGAACTCGGGGGCTCCGCGGTGGGAAGTGTAGCCCGGCACCCAATCGGGGATCTCGTGGGTGGCAGTGATCGCCTCGATCTTCGCCTTCAGCTCCGGCCAGCTCAGACGGTTTTCCGCAACGTTCAGCGGCAAGGCGCCCGTAGGATTGTCGATGGGGTGATAGAGGTTCCCTGCCGCCTCGTGGAAAAGAGCGTGGTCGACGCGAAGCGGTGTTTCGGCTGCACGTGCCCCACGGTTTGAGAGTGCGCTCGTGGTCATGAACTCTTCATCGTCCAAGGTGTCGTCGTCCGGACTGAGCGGTTCCGGTTTGAAGCTTCCTCCCCACCGCTAGTGCGTAATGACCGGGCCACGTCCTGTCCTTGTTTCCTTTTCAACGCGGACCCCCCGGTTCAGATCCACACCTTTCGACAAGGGTTCGAGTCTGACGGGGTTGAACAAACTCCCTCCGCCGGTTCAGTCTGATCTCAGCCATGAGGCTCCTCACACCCGCGATCTAACGGTTTGCGTTTGACCTTCGGTCGTCTCCGGCCGGTGGGCCTGCGGAGCTCTTCGAGCTCCTCGGCCGTCTTCGGCTGCTTCGCAGCCTCCGGCTCTGCTGCCGTGCAGGATGCGTGCAGACGCTCGGGAACTCAAGGGAGATGCCCCCGACGCTTTCACCGTCGGCAGCAAACGCGTGATATGGAACTTGGATTCATAAAGTAAGTGCAACACCCAGCCTGCTTCGGCCGCCTAGCGAAAATGAAGTGAGCTGGCGATCTCAGAACCTTTCTAAACCGGCAAGAATAGGGAGGGATTCATGAGACGATACCGCCAGCTCACCTCTCAGGAACGATATGCGCTCACGGCGCTCCGCAGGCAAGGATACTCGATGCGAGGGATTGCCCGGGCACTCAACCGTGCCCCGAGCACGATCAGCCGGGAGATCCGGAGAAATCGCCGTAAGGATGGGTTCTACTGGGTCCTCACCCCCAGAGCCAGGGAGCCTTGAACTAACACTCAAGGTGGGGGCGGATCACTACCACTCCTGGGAGCGGGGAACCTCTGAGAACACCAACGGCCTCATCCGCCAGTACCTACCCAAGAAGAAAAGCATGGCACTGGTCTCTCAGCGCACATGCTCTCGCATCGCTCTCAAGCTCAACCACCGGCCCCGCAAACGACTCGACTACCGTACACCCACGGAGTGTTATGAAGAAACTCTATGAACCCCTTGACTGTTGCACTTCAAACTTGATCCCTGGAAGCTCAGAGCGGAGCCGCTTTATCGCTGCGCTTTAATCACAATCGGTTCGAGGTGTATCGGAGCTATAACCCGGGTTCCGGGAGACAGCGCCGCGGCAGCCTCGATGAATGGAACGATGTTCCGCTCATAGTTGGCTTGCTGCGAGAACCCATACGGCAAGCGGAAGTTGTCCCAGTGAGCCGGGATCACCACCGGTGGATAG
>JBDHMC010000237.1:0-4495 GCA_039656355.1 Gemmatimonadota bacterium
TAACCGGGGGTTCGCATACTCCTTCTCCAGGAAGGGCACGCCTTCCACCATCCACTCAGGTTTCTGGGTGCCCTTCAGGTAGTGGTCGAAATACTGCATCATTCTGATCTGGAAGTCGATGCGATTCTCTTTCGTGGAAAGATGATGGCCCTGATCAGGGTAGGAGAGCAGAATGACCTCCTTCCCCAGACGTCGAGCCATGGCGTAGTACTCGAGGCCCTGGCCGTAATCCACCGATCCGTCAGCGGTCCCATGCAGGATCATGAAGGGCGTGGTGATCTTTTCTGTGTGATGGATTGGGGACTGGCTCAAGTAGAGATCGAAATCCTCGAATGGCGTGGTCCCCATGCGAACCTGGCCGACCTCGGTGATGCCCTGCTGGATATTCCCGCTGCTTCGATAGAGGGTGTTGTAGAAGGAGATGAGGTTGGTGGGTGGGGCTCCGGTGACCACCGCGGAAAACATGTCCGTTTGGGTCACCACGTAAGACGACTGGTACCCACTCCATGAATGCCCCTGAAGGCCGATCCGGTCAGGGTCGGCATACCCCAGTTCAATAACTTTCTCGATGGCCGCCGTCAGGTCATCCAGAGCCGAAGTCCCCGGCTTTCCTATGGTATAGACGATGTCGGGTTGGAGGACGAGGTACCCGTTGCTGGCGTAGGTGGCCATGTGAGGCCGGTCATCGTACGCAGGGCCCTGATAGGTGTGGTGTCGCTGGCTCATGGTCTCGTAGAAGTAGACCAGCATCGGGTAGCGCCTGCCCTCCTCATAGCCCGCCGGAAGACCCAGTGTCGCCTGAAGCTCATTCCCCCGATCGTCCACATAGTCGATGAGGACCCTGCCCGGGCTCCAGGCGAAGTCGGCCTGTTGGGGGTTCGCGTCAGTAATCTTTCTGGGATTTCGGAAGCGAGTATCGCTAACCCAGTAGTCCGGGAATTCCACGAAGGTCTGCTGGGTGAAAACGAGGCGTTCCGTGTCGTCCGCCTTGATGGGTCTCCCAACAGATTTGTCCAGCCAAATGAGGGGCTCGGGATCATGACCCTTCTCCACCTCCCAGTAGCCACTCTTCTTCGTTCGATCTCCGTACCCGGTGAGGAGAAGTGGCTCATCCAAGTCGATTCCCTCATCGGGCGTACCCCCCCTGCCTCCACCAAACCCTCCACGGCCTCCGCCTCCGCCCCCTCCCAGTCTAGTCACACGGAAGCGGATCATCTCTTCCGCCCCCATCCGCTGGGTGAGATTGGACGCCCCACCTCCGTCCAGCGGAACCTCCCAGACGTCGTAACGATCATAAAGGACCACGCTCTCACCATCCTCGGTCCAGCCCGCCGTCCCATGCGTTGGAAGCTCGTAGGGATGGTCATCTTGCCGGTTGATGAAATCCACACCCGAGGTCTGGGTGAGATTGACCTCTTCGCCAGAAGCAATACTACGGGCAAGAACCTCTTCATTCTTGAGGTAGAGCCACCAGTTTCCATCGTCGGACGCACCCATCTGGCGCATCAGGTTCTGGGCCATGAGGACCCTCTCACCGGTATCCAGATTCACCCGATAGTAGTCCGCCTTACTCCCTCCCCATGCCACCTCGTACTCATACGGCGTGGGGTCCCTGCCGACCCCCCATTGGGAGGTCCCGGCCGGGGAAACCGTCTCCATGGAATCATCAGCCAACCGGACGAAAGACAATCGGTCGCCATCCAGGTTCACGACGGATGACCAGGTGAAGTTCCGGTCTCGGCTCGCCCGCACCTCCTGAACCGATTGGGGCTGGACGTCGGCCCAATGGTAAACGTCCACGTCCGCCCGGCCCTCGAGCTCCTCGCGTTCGTCTGCCTGCTCCTTGATCCCCACGAATATTCGCTGTGAATCATCGGACCAGTTGAGCCCCGCCAGCTCGCTTAACACGAAGCCTTCAGGAAACCCGGGAGCCGTCGCCGGATCTAGAACAGCGGTGCGGAGCGGCGCTTCCATGCCCCTCAAAACCAACAACACGTTCTCCCGCTGCATCTCCTCTTCGGGGACATCTCCTCGAAGGGCCGCCAGGGCGCCTCCATCCTCGTTCCAGGTCAGCTCCGAGTAGGTGGCTTGATCGGTGTCCAAAGGGCTGATCCGATTTGAGGCAAGCTCAAAAAGATAAAGACCGTTTCCAGCGTCACCCGCCGCATCAACCAAGTATCCGAGATGCGTTCCCGTTTCGTTCACGGCGAATTCGGAGACGTTCCCGAGGTTCATCGAGGCTCCCGTAGCCAGATCGTGAACCACCAGGTCGGCGCCGTCGAAGTCGGCGTCGCCGCCCGCACCCCGCTTCCGAATGAGAAGAACGCTTGTATTCTCGGGAAATGAGAAAGAGGCAGCGTCCGTGAAGGAAAGGGAGTCACCGGTGGCCAGGTTGCGGAGAACCATGATCCTGCTCTGACCACCCCCCCCTCCTCCCTGCCCCGGCCTCTGGCCAGGGGTGGGTGCTTGTGGACGCTGCGACCCCGCCGCACCCTCACCGCCCTCCCGCTCCGGAGGGGCGATCTGGTAAGCCACCCAACGGGAATCCCTGGAGAATGCTGGTGCAGTGCCCCGGGGAACCACGTATTCGGAGGCGCCATCCAGTGCCCTCACAAAGAGCGTGTCCTCACCTTCCAGCCGGTCGAAACCGTAGCTCATCCAGGCCCCATCAGGGGAGAGGGCCGTGGAAGTGATGCGTTTCCACGGTTCGTAGTCGTCCACGATGATGGGCGGCTTTTCCTGGGCCGACGCCGTGAAAAAGGTCAGGCCAGAAAGGACCAGGGGCAGAAGAACGAGTGATCTCAGTGCAGGGAAGACCGTACGAGGAGACGGACGTGTTCGGGACATGAGTTCCCTCCGGGAAACGGGAGTAATCCAAGCCCAGCACCTTAGGGAGGGCGCAGGCCCCGCGCCAGAGGAGTCCTGGGGACGAGATGGGCGAACTCCCTGGGTTAAGGGGTGCCCTCAAGGCCTCCAGGCATATCCCAGCTTCAGGAAGAAGGTCTTTTGATTTCGGGTCAGATCGGTCCGGGCGAAGTCGGACGTGAGCATACCCTCGGCGTTATCCGAGTACCCCAGGAAAAGGACAGTCTGGGGATTCACCTTGTAGGAAAAGAGAAACTGGGTGAAGAGAGAGCTTGTCTCCCTGTTGATGGCTGGGTGGTATTTTTCCGGATTCCGTCGGATGCTCTGGTACTGAACAATGGCCCTGAAGAACGTCCGAACGTTCAGGTTGTAGACGGCCCTAATCTGTGAAAGGTTGGCGGTGAAGGCTTGGTCGCCATCCCGTGCCAATCGTCGGTAGGAATGTTGGAGATTCAGGTTCAGGTGCCGCCCCAGTTTCAGCTCCGCCCGTGGACCCGCCGTTATCTGCGTCCCCTCTTGGCCAGCCGCATAATCGACGGTCTCCGAGAGTTCAGACCCGAAACCCAGGGTGGCCATCCCAGAAGGCCTGATTTCGAAGCCGATGAACGCCGCACCCAAATCCTCGAAAAGGGTCTCGGCGTAGAGCTCCTTCCGGATGGCCAGAGCCACGTTCACGTTCGACTGCATGGGGCCCGAATAACCGCCGAGGAGCTGAATCCGTTCATCGGTGAGATTCCCATCCAGATCCTCAGTCCTGGAGGCCAGGATCCCCGCGCTCATAAAGGAATACCACTGGCCCGGCTGCGGGGCCCACCAGGTTTTCTGGACCAGGGCCTGCCCACCCCGGGTGTCCACCCGGGGGATGAACCCGGCGTCGGCCCGGAAGTCGGCGCCGAGTTGCTCCAGGTTTGCAGTCACCATCCAGTCCCGGCTTCGATGCGTGAACTGAAGATGGTAGGCATCCCCTCCGAAAGCCCCTTCTCTTTGATCCAGGTTTGCCGCGACGGATGACGGATACTCGGTGTCTGACCGGAGGTACTGGGCCTGGATGGTGTTTGTGGCCGAGAGGCGGACAAAGGCGTCAGCGCCGTATACCCTGTTGTGATAGCCCTCCGCCTCTCGGACCGTCATCAAACCGCCCACCGTGGACCCGGCACCCACGTCCCTACGGTACCTCAACACCCCCGCGGTGACATCGTCGGAGAGGGAGGTGGAGGCGGAACCCTGGTTCCCAGGGAAGAGGAGATTGTTGACCCGGTCCTGGGTGAGAAAGAACCCGAGGGCGTTGGCGCCCTCCTTCCCCGTGAGCTTCGCTCCGGCCTCGGGATCCGCCACTGTCCGCGTGAAGATGACGTTCAGCGGCGTGAGGAAGAAGTCGGCCCCCTCGAGGAAAAAGGGGCGCCGCTCGGGAAAGAAGAGGGCGAACCGGTTGTTCACATCCAACTGGGCCACGTCAGCCTCGACCTGGGAGAAGTCGGGGTTCACCGTCCCGTTGAAAACCAGGTTCGGTGTGACGCTCCAGCGGCCAGTGACACCCGGCTCGTACTCCCCATCCCCACTTTCCCAGGACTCGGAAGATCCACAGGGCCGAGTGTCCGTCCTCACTGCTGTCAGGGTAGGCGCTAGCTCC
>JBDHMC010000238.1:0-4485 GCA_039656355.1 Gemmatimonadota bacterium
CCACATAAACCAGACTATGCGGAGGTAGTACCAGTACGAGACAACGGTGGACAAAACCAGCACCACGGACAGGGTCCTGAGGTCGGAGTCCATGGCTCCTTGAAGAAGGAAAATCTTCCCGATAAACCCTCCCGTCCCGGGGAATCCCGCCAGAGAGAGGAGGAACAGGGTCAGGAGGACCCCCAGTAGGGGTTGTTGCCATCCGAAACCGGCGTAGTCGTCGATCTGAAGCCGGTCTTCGCTCTGATGGGCCACGCTGATGACGATGCCGAAGGCTCCGATGTTCATCAGGGTGTAAATCAGGAGATAGAAGAGCATGGCTCCCGAAGCCATCTCGTTGGCCGCCACCACTCCCACAAGCAGGTATCCGCCATGAGCGATGCTGGAATAGGCCAGCATACGTTTCACATTGGATTGAACCAGGGCGATGAGGTTCGCCACCACCATGGTTATGGCCGCGAGCCACCAGAGAATGGGGAACCACTCTCCATGCACGCTGGGGAACGCCACCAGGAAAACTCGTAGAAAAGCGAGGAAAGCCGCGGCTTTCACTCCCGTTGCCATGAACGCCGTTACAGGAGCAGGAGCCCCCTCATACACATCCGGCGTCCACATATGGAAGGGGACTGCCGCCACCTTGAAGGCGAAGCCGATAGCTAGGAAGATCACGCCGAACGCCAGAAGCGGGATGGCGGTGGCGCCCTCGGTCATGGCCTGGGCTATGCGAGCGATATCCGTGGTCCCCGTGGCCCCGTAGGTGAGGGCGATTCCATAGAGGAAAAACCCGGTGGAGAATGCCCCCAATAGGAAATATTTCAGCCCCGCCTCCGCCGACTTCCGGTCCCGCCTGTTCATGGCCGCCAGGGCATAGACGGAAATGGACATCACTTCCAGCCCCAGGAAGATGAGGATGAGGTTTTGGGTGCCACCCATGATCATCATCCCTACCACGGCAAAGAGCATCAGGGCATAGGTTTCACCCGCTTGGAGCTTTTGACGTGTGACGTAGGCCAGGGAGATCAGGATGGAGAGAGCCCCCGCCAGCAGGAAGATCCAGTTGGCGAAAAGACGGAATCGGTCGATGACGACCATTCCGTCGCCTCCGGTCTGGATCACGCCATAGAGCCAGCCGTTCGCAAGTGCCGCCAAGAGAATCCCCAGCAATGCCAGGAAACCGAGATCATCAGTACCGACCCGGTCTTCCTCCTCCTTTTTCCAGACGCTGGCGACCAGGACGATCATTCCAAAAACTGCCAGGACGATCTCCGGGAGGAGGGCCAGAAGGAAGTGGCCTTGTGAAGAGAAATCGAGTTCCATAGGAGCTTATTCCTCATCCCCGGGGTGAGTGGGAGGGGAATCTTCCGCCTCTCCCTCGGTTTCCAGGGGGCTTGTGCTCGAAAAGGTCACCAGGGCGTCCTCCTCATGCCCCTCCTGGGCCTGGAGGTCGTTCCCTGTCACGGTTTCAATGAGGGCGTGGACGCTGGGCTCCATCCGCTCGAGGATGGGGCCGGGTTGGACCCCTATCCAGATCATCAGGGCCACCATGGGAGCCAGAATCACCAATTCCCGCCTGGAGAGATCCGGGATTTCCTTGTTTTCAGGTTTTTCAAGGGCGTTGAAGAAAACCTTCTGAACCATGGGCAACATGTAGTAGGCGGCGAAGATCACACCGCTACCGGCGATGATGGCCATGACGGGTCGGGCCTCGAAGGTCCCCAGGAGAGCCAGGAACTCCCCAACAAATCCGCTGGTCCCAGGTAGACCGATAGAAGCCAGGGCCGTGATCATGAAGGCCGTGGCGAACCAAGGCGCCACCCGTCCGATTCCGCCGAAATCGGCGATGAGCCTGGTGTGCCGCCGCTCGTACATCATGCCCAACAAGAGGAAGAGGGCCCCGGTGGAGATCCCGTGGGAGATCATGACAATGAGCCCGCCCTGGAGCCCGTTTACCGTCAGGGCGAAGATCCCAAGCACAACGAAGCCCATGTGAGCCACAGAAGTGTACGCCACCAACTTCTTTGCGTCGGGTTGTACAGCCGCCACCCAGGCCGTGTAAACGATGCCGATGATTCCCAAGACCATCATGAGCGTGACCACGGTGGGATGCTGGGCCGCTTCAGGGAAGAATGGCAGAAGGAACCGGAGGAAGCCGTAGGTTCCCATCTTCAGGAGCACCGCGGCCAGCACCACCGAGCCCGGCGTGGGTGCTTCTACGTGGGCATCAGGAAGCCAGGTGTGGAACGGGAATACCGGCACCTTGATGGAAAAGGCCAGACAGAAGGCCGCGAATAGCCACAGCTGTTCTTGAACACTCAAAGGCGCGTTCAGGAGGGCCTGATAGGCAAAGGACGGCTCTCCCGAGACGCCCTGAGCAGCGAAGAACAGGTAGAGCAACGCCACCAGCATGAGCAGGGAGCCGAAGGCCGTGAAGAGGAAGAACTTCACTGCCGAGTAGATCCTCCGCTCACCTCCCCAAACCCCAATGATGAAGTACATGGGGATGAGGGTGATTTCCCAAAACACATAGAACAGGAAGAGGTCGATGGAGACAAACACCCCAACCACGCCCGTCTCCATGAGGAGCATGAGGGCGTAGAATGCCTTCTCGTGCTTTTTGATGTAGTTGAAGGACCCCAGGATGGCCACAGCGGTCGTAAAGGCTGTCAGCATCACCATAAAGAGGCTGATACCGTCCAGAGCCACCGCGTAGCTCACCCCCCAACTGGGTATCCAGTCGATGGAGCTCTCGAACTGAAAGGAGCCTACCTCGGCATCAAAAGCCCACCAAAGACCCAGGCTCAGGACAAGAACGAACAAGCTCCAGCCGAAGGCGATGTGTTTCGCCCGGGCTGCCGGGCCCATGAGCACCAACCCCATCCCCACCAGGGGAAGCCAGAGCAGCGCATGGAGGATCCAGTTGCCGTATCCGATAGAATCAACAAGGAAGGAGTGCATTAATGTCTTCCCTCTAGAAGGCGACGACCCCGAGGATCACAAGAACCCCGATGGCCAGGAAGAGGGCATAAGTGTTTACCGAGCCGGTCTGGAAGAGGCTTCCGAACCAACCCAGGGCTCGGGCCAAGTTCCCCATACCGTTTACGAGTCCGTCTACAATGCCCGCATCGATGACCTTCCAGCAGAACTTGGAGGCCCTGATGAGGGGCTGGACGATGAACCGATCGTAAAACTCGTCCACGTAGTACTTCATGAAGAGGATCTTCTGGAATCCCACGGGAGCTGCAGACTCGGCAGCCGGGAGGATCTTGAAGCCTCCCACGACCCGGGCGGAGATCACTACCACCACGAGGGCCGCACCGGTGGAAAGCATGGCCCACAGGAGTTCACCACCCCCAAACGGGGAATGTTCTGCGAAGGCCCCGACCTTGGCCGCCTGAATATCGGTAGCCGCTCCGACAATGGGATGAAGCCACCCATGCAGCCATTCCGTCATGGGGAGAAGGCTAAATCCCCCCATCCAGGATTCGGAGATGGCATGGGGCACGTTCACCCAGCCACCGAAGATGGAGAGGACGGCCAAGATGGCTAAGGGGCCCCACATAACCCAGGGGGCCTCGTGGAGGTGTTTAGCTTCCTCCTGCCCCGTCCGGTTTTTCCCGTGGAAAGTCATGACCATGAGGCGAGTCATGTAGACTGCCGTGATCATGGCGGCAGCCAAGGCCATGATCCAGATGAGCGTGAACCAACCCCCCATCTCTCCACCGGCCCGGGCTCCGGCCATCCAGATGATCTCGTCCTTGGAGAAGAACCCGGCAAAGGGCCATATCCCCGCGATGGCCAGGGTGGCGATCCACATGGTGAGCGCGGTGATGGGCATGAACTTCCTCAGCCCACCCATATTCCTCATGTCCTGGGGATCCGCGTGGTTATGGGTGTGGTGCAGGGCGTGATGCATGGAATGGATCACGGCCCCGGACCCCAAGAAGAGAAGTGCCTTGAAGAAGGCGTGGGTCATGAGATGGAACACCCCCGCCGCATAAGCCCCCACTCCGACCCCGATGAACATGTAGCCCAGCTGGGAGATGGTGGAATAGGCCAGGACCCGCTTGATGTCGTATTGGGCCAAGCCGATGGTGGCAGCGAAGAGGGCCGTTGCAGCCCCAATGAGGGCTACAGAAAGGGCACCCACCGGCGCCAGTGCGAAGAGGACCGAAGTCCTTGCCACCATATACACGCCTGCCGTGACCATGGTGGCGGCGTGGATGAGGGCAGACACCGGTGTCGGCCCGGCCATGGCGTCCGGTAGCCAGACGAAGAGGGGGATCTGAGCGCTCTTTCCGGCGGCGCCCAGAAGCAGGCAGAGGGTGATGGCCGTGACCACCCCGCCCCCGTACACCAGAGCATCCGGCGCAGCTGCGAAGATCTCCGAGAAGTTCAGGGTTCCGAACCCTGCGAAAGACCCAAATCCCGCAAAGAGCAGGAACATGGCCACAAGAAAGCCCAGGTCCCCGATCCGGTTGACGATGA
>JBDHMC010000239.1:0-4481 GCA_039656355.1 Gemmatimonadota bacterium
GGGGCGGTCGAAGCCTACACGGTGGAAGGGAGCATCGAAGCCCACAACTTGACTGGGTCGGCCCGCCTCCGCACGGGAGACGATGATCTCTGGGTGGGAAACTCCTCAGCGGCCCTGAATCTGGAGACGGTGGATGGGGAGATCTCGATGGAGGGGATGAATGCGCATCGGATCTCGGCCATTACGACTGAAGGAGAGATCGAGTTCTCCGGTCGGATTCTGGAGGGCGGTGACTATGCCTTTTTCTCACATGGTGGGGATATCCAACTCCAGTTGTCTCCCCCGGTGAACCTGGATGCAACAATCCTGGCGTATGAAGGTGAGTTCGAGTCGGATTATCCGGTGAAGGCCAGCGGCTTTCACTCAGGGGAGGGGTTGGAATTCACCCTGGGGACCGGAGGAGCCCGTCTGGTCATGGAGACCTTCGATGGGGAGATCCGGCTTTTGAGAGTTTCAAGTAGTGTGGGCCGAGAAAACGATGACTGAGACAAACTCTGATATGAGGAGAGCAGCGATGCGAAGCGGTTCTTGGAGAACGATTGCACTGGGTATGGTATGTCTGGGCTTGGGAACCCTGGTGATGCCTTCGGCCGGGTCTGGACAAGAGGAGTACCGAGTCCGGGGGGACGACGTAGCCATCTATAACCTCGCTGGCACTGTGGAGATCGTATCCGGGTCAGGGGGCGAAGTGGTTGTCCAGGTCATGCGGGGTGGAGACGACGCCCGACAGTTGGAGATCGGGATCCAGGAGGTAGAGGGTCGGCAGGCCCTGGTCATCCGGTATCCCTCCGACGAGGTGGTCTATCCCGAGATGGGAAGAGGATCGGAAACCCGAATGAGGGTGCGAAACGATGGCACTTTTTATGGTGATCGAGGGTCCTCCAATTCCCGAGAAGTCAGGATCTCCGGATCGGGCAGTGGGATGGAGGCCTGGGCGGACCTACGAATCGCGGTGCCGCCGGGACAAGACTTCGCCCTCTTCCTCGCCACGGGTGAGACCGATCTCCAGGACCTGAGCGGGGATGTCCTCATCGACACCGGTTCAGGCGCCGTTCACGCCCGGAACTCCAGCGGGGATCTGTCCATCGATACGGGGTCGGGAGGAATCACAGTCGAGGGTTTCGAAGGGGATTTGGAGTTGGACACGGGTTCCGGGAATGTGGAACTCAGTGACATCCGGGGTGATCACGTCAGCGTCGATACAGGTAGCGGAAACGTCGTGGGGTCAAACCTGGTCGTTGTTTCCCTCGGTGCGGACACGGGCTCCGGGGAGATTGCTTTGAGAGGTGTGTCGGCGTCGGACGTTACCCTGGACACGGGGAGCGGTAGCGTCGAGGTGGAGCTGCTGGAGGACGTAGACAAGGTCGAGATCGACACGGGTTCCGGTTCTGTCACCCTATGGGTTCCCAGCTCGCTGGGAGCGACGGTGGAGTTGGAGACCGGAGCTGGCGGGATCGACCTGGACTTTCCCTTGGAAGTAAGTGAGGTCAAGAGAGATTACGTCCGGGGAATCTTGGGAGACGGAGTTGGATCGATTCATGTGGACACGGGATCGGGGGGAATTCGCCTCATAGGTCGGTGATTCGATCCGGCATCCATTGCAATCCGGGAGCCTGCCCGCACCCCGGTATGCGAGCAGATCCCAAGAAAGGGGGAGGCACCTGCCTCCCCCTTTTCTCCAGGGCCCGAATCCACAAGCTTCTTGGAGGCTGGTTTATTCTCGGAGAAAAAAGGAAGCCAGGAGTTCGATCATGCGACCCGATCCGTCCGACTTCACTTTCTGGCACACAGTCCATGTCCGATTCAAGGACATCGATGTCGGGGGGCACGCCCACCACTCTCTGGCTCTGGTTTACTTCGAGGAGGCCCGGGCGCAGTACTGGAAGGACGTGGTTGGCCGCGGGGATCTGGATGAAATCGATTACATCCTGGCGGAAGCCCGTGTCCGGTACCATCAAAGGGTCCTCTATCCCCTTGAGATGACGGTGGGTGTTAGGGTTTCCACCCTGGGGAAGAAGCACATGGTTCTGGAGTACATGGCTTTGGGGGCGGATAGGGAGGAACTCCTGTCTGGGGACACAACAATCGTCATGTACGACTACGGGTTGGGTCAGACCAAGAGAGTCCCCCCTGAGGTGAGGGCGGCGGTGGAGGCGAAAGAGGGTCTGGGGGCCGACGGTGGCGGCGAAGATTCCTAACGCCAGAGGGAATCGGGGAACCAGGATCTTTTAGCTACGTATTTTGTAATAGTAGGTGAGGCTTGGGAGTATAGATCCTAGAGACTACTCGGTGGGGTGTGGCGTCGGCGGCGGGTTTTCTGGCTTGCGGTTGACCTTAAGTCCCGTCTCCATATAGATTTTCGGAATTCTTAGAGGGAGTGCGCCGGTTTCCGGGGGGGCCACTCGCCTCTTTTGGGGGATCATGGTGGTCCTCTGCTCCGCCCGCATGAAGTATGCGGCTTCCCTCGGATGTGTTTTGTTTGGACCCAATCCAGGGAGAGAGTATCATGAACGGACGGCTCCGGCTCGGGCTTTTGGCCTTGGTCACCGCTAGCCTCGCGGCCATCCCATTGCATCCCCAAACAGTCTCAGGTCAGGAAGCGTCAGCCCGCTATCGCGTCATGGTTCCGGACATCCAGGGACTGAACGGCGCCGACAAGAAGTTCGGCGAACGGCTGGCTGACGAGCTCAGGGATCTCATCAACCAAATGGACCGGCATGTCCCCATCGAGGAACGAGAACTGAAGGCCGGTCTCAAGGAATACGATGTGGACATGAGGGACCTGAACTGCGTAAGTGCCCGGCAGCTGGCTCCACTCATCAATGCTCAGGTCGTTTTTTGTGGGAGCTACACTGCCGAGGGCGAGAACTTCCGGGTGGAGACGAAGTTCATCGACTCCGCAGGCGAAGAGTTCCCCGTGGAGTCCATCACAGTGGCTGAACGGGGCCACGTAGAGGCCGCGACTCATATATACACTGCCCTACAGCTCCAGGCCGACCAGGCCACGTTCAACCAATTCTGTGGTGATTATGCCGCCAGCTCGCAGTGGGAGGACGCCCTCAACAACTGTGGTCGGGCCATCGACCTCAATCCGGCCTCCGTGAACGCCCGGTTCACCCGAGCGATGGTTTATCGGCAGCTGGAACGGTTTGAGGACGCCCTTGCGGAGTTTGAACGGGTCCTCGAGCTGTCTCCTCTTCATGAGGATGCGATGCAGAACGCAGGCTACATCGCAGCCATCCTGGGTCAGGACGACAAGGCCAGGGCCTACTACGAACGCTACCTCCAGTTGGATCCCACCAATTCGGGCGTCCGTATGAGCGTGGCCTACGACCTTGCACGGGCTGGAGATCCGCTGGGCGCCATGCAGTTCATCGAGACCGGCTTGGAAGTCGACCCGGACAACGTGGACCTCCTGAAGCAACACGGAGGGTTCGCCTTCACCGCTGGGGCCGAGCTCAACCAGGGGCAGGAAGAAATGCCTCCCGAGGCTGAGGAGCTTTTCAGAAAGGCCCTGGACTCCTACGGGAGGGTTTATGCTGACCAGGGGGCCGACATGGATGTGGCCCTCCTGCGGAACATGGTGGTGGCCAATATCAACATTGGTGAGGTCCAGGCGGGCGTGGATCTCGGCAACCGGGCCCTGGAAACTCATGGCAACGAGGCCGCCATCTGGTCAATCCAGGCCGACGCCCTCCAACGGGCCGGCCAGGTGGACGAGGCCGTCGCTGCCTTGGACCGGGTGAAGGAGTTGGATAACGAGTATCCCAACGTGGCCGTTCGCCAGGGGAACTGGCTCCTCCAGGAAGGCCGGATCGAAGAGGCCATTCCAGCACTCCAGGACGCTGCGGAGCGGGGCGAGCAGTCCATCGACGCTGTGGCGGATATGGTCTTCGGCAACGCATATCAGAATGGTGTTCAACCCGAGGATTGGGCCTACGCCATCCGTGTGATTCGTTTGGCGAAGGAGTTCGACACCACCGACCTCACCGGTCAGAAACTGAACTTCTGGTTGGGGTACTCCCTCTTCAAGGCTGCCCAGGTGCGGCAGGAACCTCAGACTCTGGAAACGGCGCGAGCTACGCTCCCTCGGTTCCAGGAAGCCTTGGCGATGATCCAGAGCTGTGGTGACTACACTCAGCGGAACAACCTGGAGACCAACCGACAAGACCTGATCTCCGCCACCACCACGTTCATTGAGATCCAGGACGCCATCATCAGGCGTGGTCGGTAAGCACGGCTCCATCTCCTCCCTGGAAAGGGCGGCGCTGTTGGGCAATCCCAACGGCGCCGTTTCTTTTTTCCAAACCCAGGATGTCCTTCCCCCCGTCGCCGCCCCCATCTGGCCCCTCTTCCTCCTGTATCCCTGAAAATCCCCCTTTCCCGAGTTGTGGGTAAAAGTGGGTGACGGCAATTTTTCCCGAATATAAACCGAAAACACTTCGTCAAGCTCACGCCTGATGCGCCTGAAAACCCAGGTA
>JBDHMC010000240.1:0-6711 GCA_039656355.1 Gemmatimonadota bacterium
TGTTCGGGCGAGGAGTTCAAGAGCCCAAGATCCGGTTGACGAGGGAGGATGTGGAGTCAACGATTGCGATCACCTTCTCATAGGACATCCTGGTCGGTCCGATGATCCCGATTACCCCTTTCAAGCCGCCGATACAATACTCGGAGGTCACCAGGGTGAAGTCCGACAGCTCTTCCTGAGCGTTCTCTCCCCCAATGGTGATTTGTAGTCCGCTTTGGTGATTCCTGCCCGTAAGAGCCTGAGCCAGGACATCCCTCCGTTCGGTGAGCTCGATGAGACTTTTTAGTTGCTCTCCGGAAGTAAACTCTGGCTGAGTTGCCAGAAGACTCGCCTTCCCCAGGAGGACCTCTCCCTCCTCCAGGTCAGTCCAGTCGAAGAGATCCGACCCCGACTCGATAAAGATATTCAGGAGCTCTTCTGCTGCCACCGAATCGTCGGCTCGGGAGTCCCGGAGGCGTTCCGGCAGGGTTTTGCGAATCTCCTTCAGGGTCAGCCCGACCAGACGTTCATTCAGAAGGACCGCAAGTGTGGCCAGAGTGTCTTCCGGAATCTCGCCCTCGAAGTCCACATAGAGGGTTCGGGCCAGACCACTCCGAATGGCAGCCACAAGGAGGACCTTGCCCGACGAGACTCTGAGAAGATCGAGTTTCTCCAGGACCGCCGTTTCCAATCGAGGAGCCAGGCCGATGCCCAATTCCATGGAAAGGAGGCTCAGAGCCCGGGCGGCTCTCTGGATAAGGCGCTCGACCGCGGTGGATCCCCCCGTGCCCAGCTCGCGGACCAGGGTACTTCGATCCTCGGCACTCAAGTTGGGGAGACGGATCAGCTGATCGACGTGGAACCGATACGCCAGGTCAGTGGGGATCCGCCCCGCTGAAGTATGAGGATGGGAGAGATAACCCTTCTCCTCCAAATCACTCATGGTGTTTCGGATCGTGGCCGGGGACACGCCCAGACCACTTCGCCGGGCCACCGAGCGACTTCCCGCCGGCTCCGCCGTTTCCACATATGCGTGGACCACGGCCTCCAGAACGCGGATCTCTCGTTCTGTCAGGTCCTGTCCAACGGGTCCGAGACTTCCAGTCACATCCATCATCTCCCCGAAAGATCGAGAACGCCGGGAGGGAGCGTCAACCCCTGGGCCAGGTCCAATTCCACCACAAGCTGGTCTAGGAGGAGCCAACCCTCCGGCGTCAGGCGAACCGTTCCATGGGACATCATAGCCTGCCCTCTGGAAACCCAGCCCTCCACCAGGACTCGTGCTTCCGACTCGAGATCGCTGGCCCTGATGCCCCGATCGGTCCTGAGCCCCAACCAGATCCTCTCCAGCCTGGCATCTTCAGAACCGAGGACCTCCTCCGAATCCCATGGTGCGTCCCCGACTTGGCTGGCCTCCTGGTATGCACGCCACTCCCTCAGGTTCCAACGTCGGCGGGGAGCGCGGAAGGAATGGGCGCTGTTTCCGAGACCCAGATAGGGCGCCAGCTCCCAGTAGATCCGGTTATGGCGGGCTTCGAAGCCTGGAAGGGCGAAGTTGGACACTTCGTAGTGGTAGAATCCTTCGGCCATAAGCCGCTCACTAGCGATCATGAATTGCTCCCGGTAGTCCTCCTCATCGGGAGCTGAAACGACGCCTCCGTCAACCGCCGCCGCCAGGGGGGTTCCGCGTTCCACAGAAAGCCCGAAAAGGCTCAGGTGAGGCACCCCGAGAGCTAAGGCTGAATCCAGGTCCATGCTCCAGTCTCTTTCGACCCCCCGCGGTAGCCCAAAGATGAGATCCACGTTGATATTTCCGATCCCCACTGCCCTGGCCCTCTCTACCGCCCTCGCCGGCTCCTGGGAGCCGTGTAGTCGCTTGAGCCACCGGAGAGCAGGATCCTGAAAACTCTGGACACCGAGGCTCAACCGGTTCACTCCGGCCCGAGCCCAGCCCTG
Source organism: Gemmatimonadota bacterium (assembly GCA_039656355.1). Classification (GTDB taxonomy): domain Bacteria; phylum Gemmatimonadota; class Gemmatimonadetes; order Longimicrobiales; family Gaopeijiaceae; genus JABDNZ01. The sequence continues at coordinate 1,936 of JBDHMC010000240.1, forward strand.
GGCCACCGATTGGGTGAAGGACTCGGGGTTTGCCTCCGCGGTCCATTCCAGACCGGCACCTTTCAAACGGTCCTGCCCGATTTTTCGAGCCAGACGCGACATCGCTTCCGGAGCGAACACAGATGGGGTTCCTCCACCCACGAAGAGAGTTTCCAGTTCTTCGCCAAGAGAGAAATACCCCTCCTCCTGCACGAGCTTCAACTCCCACTCCACAGCCTTGAGCCACCCGTCCAAGTCTCCATTCTGAGATACATAGACCGCGAAGTCGCAGTAGGAACACCGACGGGCGCAAAAAGGCGCATGCACATAGACGGAGCGGACGGGCCCGGAGACTGACTCGATTTCCGTCAGACGTACAGAGTCCGAAGAATCGTCAGGACCTGCGCCGGAGTCTCGCACCCTTATGGGTCCTCCGTCGTCGTGGTTCAACTCTCACTCTCTAACAGCGCTGGAAACGCATTCCGGGACACCGGCGAGCCCACCCTCCCAACTCGAGGGCCGACAATCCTGCCAGGGCCTGGGTGACGGATACTGCCGCTTGGTTCGCTACTTCATCCACGCCAATAGGCTCCACGGGCAGGGCAGCCCAAAGGGTTTGGAGTTCCGACGGAACGCCGGGTGACGAGCCTCCGGGGGCATTGGCTCCGCCGGCATTTCCTCCTCGTTCGAGACCCAGCTCGTCGAGCTCGTCCAGGATACCGGCCGGATCGGGGAGGACTCGAGCACCCTCTCGGAGCAAGGCGTTACTACCGAGAGCCTGGGGGTTCTCTACAGATCCAGGGGTGACGAGGATCTCCCGACCCAAGTCCAACCCATGATCAACCGTGATGAGCGCGCCGCTCTTTCGCCCAGCCTCAACCACCACAACAGCCCGAGCCAACGCAGCAATGATCCGGTTCCTCTTCGGGAAGTGATGGGGAAGAGCAGACTCATGGGGAAGAAACTCGGACAACAACAGCCCCCGTTCCCCGATCTCCCGAAACAGAGAGCGGTGGGATCCTGGATAAATCACCCGAAAACCCGAGCCCAGGACCGCCACGGTCTTTCCCCCTCCCCGAAGGGCTCCCCGGTGCGCGGCTCCATCGATTCCCAGGGCCATCCCACTCACCACGGTGACCCCAGCCTCGGACAGAATCCGACCCATGGTCTCCGCTGCCCGTCGTCCAACCTCGGTGGCCCGGCGAGATCCGACGATGGCCACAGCTGGTCCGGCAAGGAGGCCCCAATTCCCCTTCGAGAAGAGGAGAGGAGGAGGATCGGTCAGGTCGGATAAGGAGGCTGGGTATCGGGGCGAGGTCATGGGGAGGACCCCGAAGCCCTCTTCCAACCAGGAAGAAACAGGAGGGGGCTCCGGCGTGGGATTCAGAAGCTCCAGCTGTGCCCCTACGGCTGCGAGGGCACGGAAAGCCGACCCGTGAGAATCCACCAGTTTTCTGATCCCTCGATCGCCTAACCTGGAATGCTTCTTGAGTTGCAGGAGGGCCCTGACTTCCCGGAGCTCCTCAGCTTTGAGGGTTACTCGGGAATCCACCACTCCTCAGCTTCCTCCTCCCCCACCTTCTCCACTGCCTTCCTGGTCTCGGCATACAGGCTCTCCAGAAGCGGGGAGAGGTCCTTTCTGGCAACGGCGCTGACATAGAAGACACCCCAGGCATCCGTCACGGCAACTTCCGGGAGAGATGCCTCCGGGGGGAGCAAATCCGTCTTGGTCACGACCACACAATGGGGAGTCCGGGCCAATTCCTCGGAGTAGTTTCTCACTTCCTCCCTGAGTTGGTCGTACTCGACCTGGAGATCTTCGGCGTCCACTGGAATCAGGAAGGCCAGAGTCCGAGTCCTCTCGATATGGCGGAGAAACTGGAGCCCCAGTCCGCGCCCTACGTGGGCGCCCTCTATGATTCCGGGGATGTCGGCAACGACGAAGGAACGGAAATCGGGAAGCGGTACCACTCCAAGGTTCGGTGAAAGGGTAGTGAAAGGGTAGTCGGCGACTTTGGGGTGAGCCTCCGAAATGGCGGCGAGAAGGGTGGATTTGCCCGCATTCGGCTGACCGACCAAACCCACATCGGCAATAAGCTTCAGCTCTAGTTCGATCTTCCGATCCTCCCCCTCCTCCCCCGGCTCCCAGTGGCGAGGGGCCTGATGGGTAGACGTGGCGAACCGGGCATTCCCTCGTCCCCCTCGCCCCCCCCGAGCCACTACCATCCGGTCTCCGGGCTCCAGCAGGTCCCCGAGAACCTCACCGGTTTCAGCATCCCGGACGAGGGTGCCAGGAGGCACATGGATCACCGCAGACTCTCCGTCCCGGCCGGTCCGATTGCTTCCCTCCCCGTGCTGGCCCCGTTCTGCTTTGTAGCGCTGGCGGCGGGTCAGGTCCAGGAGAGTAGCGAGCTGAGGATCCGACTCCAGGATGACATCGCCCCCTTTTCCCCCATCACCACCGGCTGGCCCGCCGCGAGGCACGCCCTTTTCTCTCCGAAACGCTTCAGCTCCGGAGCCCCCGGTCCCTGGTTGGAGCACCCAGAGCACTGGCCCGCACCCGATTCCACACAGCCCAACTCTCCGCCGATCCCTCATCATCCAGGTGAACACAGGCCATCCTTAGAGCCTCTTCGATCTCATGGTGTGAGGCTCCGGCGTTCAAAGCTCCTCTGAGGTGGGAAAAGAGCTGTCGGGGCGTTCGAAGGACGGCCAGGAGAGCAGCGATGCAGAGCTCGCGGGTGATTAGCCCGAGTCCCGGCCGACCCAGAACTTTCCCGTACCCCTCCACGACCATCCAGCGCTCCATGTCTGGATGAAGAGCTTTGACGTTTCGGCGAAGGCCCTCATACTGCCCACCGTATACGGTCCGACAAACATCTTCCCCTCTCTGGCCCCAGTCTTCCCAACTGTCTTGAACGCTGGGCCCCACTTCCCTTCCTGTAACTTCCCGCCATAACGCAAAGGCGTTCAAGGCAATTGGATATCCCAGGAAGAGATAGCTCTGGAGGATTACCTCTTCAACCTGGGTGGGATCCCCATTGAGGGCAGATTCCTCCATGGCTCGTCTCAGGCCGAGGGGTTCCCTTGCGGCCAGGGCGATGCTGAGCTGGATCAGAGCCTGTCGCCGCGGGTCGGGGTTGTTCTGGGTCATATGACTCACCCGTCCTGGGAAGCTCCTGGGCAGATCCCCTTTGGACGAAGATCTCCGAAACGAGGGGCCGGGGAATGATCCTTTCGGACCAGGAAAGACGATTTACCCAACCGGACACCGGATGCGGCAGTTGGAACCGTGACAACGAGGAGGGTGACGGTGAGAGCCACCAGGCTCATCGGTTAGGAGCCGACCGCAGCCATCGGATCGTCCGCTTCCTCCAGGGTCTCCGGGAGCGGGACCCAATCGGAGAGTTCTGGGTTTGCGGCCAACTCCAGGAGATCCCCAGTGGAATCCGCTCCCTCGAAGAGTTGAAGAGCCCTCTGGACCGCTCGATCCTGGGATACCATCCTCCGGAACTCGCCCACGTCACCCCAAGCTTGAAGGGCAATTTCACGCTCCACCTGAAACCGAATGAACCGTAAAGCACCCTCGAAGGCCCCTGGCGACAATTCCACGCCGGAGTCGCTTAGGTGCCGTTGGATGGCCCGAAGGTCTTCCCGGTCAAGGCTGAATTCCGGATCGAGACCTGAATGTTCCTGAAGGTACCGGACAGCGTAGTTGAACACGGCCGTATAAAAACTCCCGCCACTACGATCGAGCTCCCGCAGAGCTTCCTGTTCCGACAAGGTCAGGGTGTCGGCCATCACCAGAACGTCAGGAACAATGCCCCCTCCCCCCAGAACCACTCGACCTCCTTCTGTCCTGAAGACGGGCTTTGAAACCGTGTCCGGAAGGGAGGCCCGGCCTCCCGTGAGGGTCAGAGCACTTCGCTCCATGGCCAGAATCTGGTCCTCCCGGTCCTTGTGTATGGATCGGCCCAGAGGGGTGTACCACCTGGCCGTGGTCAGGCGCAGAATGTTGCCGCCTGTGAGGGGGAAGAGCGTCTGGACGGAGCCCTTGCCAAAAGTGGGGGACCCGATCACGGCGGCTCGGTCATGGTCCTGAAGGGCCCCGGCGATGATCTCGGATGCACTGGCACTTCGTTCGTCTACCAGAGCCACCAGCCGCAAACCGGGGTAGGGCTGCCCTACCAAAGCGTTGAAGGTTTCGTTGTCGTTTGGCGCTCGTCCCCGGATTTCCACCACGCCTTGGCCCGGGTCCAAGAAAAAGTCCGTGATGGCAATCCCCTGATCCAAAGCACCACCGGTGTTCCCCCGAAGGTCGAAGATCAGCTCTTCGATCCCTTCTGCCCGGAGGGAGTCGACAGCCCTTTTCACTTCCATGAAAGAAGTCTCGGTGACGGACTGCAGAGGCACGTAACCCACTCCGTCCTCGAGCTCGATGGCAAATGGGACGGATCGAAGCTGGATGGTGGCCCTCGTGATCGAAAAGGGAATCGGGCCTTCCAGCCCCGGCCGCCTGATCCCTACGGAAACGGCGGTGCCGGGGCGGCCTCGGAGAGCGCCCACCACATCGTCAGGGTTCCATCCTTCGGTGGATTCACCCTCGACCTCCACGATCTGGTCTCCTGGCCTTACCCCGGCCCGGGTCCCCGGTGTGCCAGGAAGAGCAGTCACCACAGTCACCCAACCTTCCCTTGGGATGACCTCGAGACCTACACCCCCGTATTCACCCTCCATGCGGATTCGAAAATCGTCCACCGTCGAAGCCGGCATAAAGGATGTGTTGGGATCTCCTAG
>JBDHMC010000241.1:0-4437 GCA_039656355.1 Gemmatimonadota bacterium
TGCGGGGTTTGTGTCCCTTCCCAATGCCGGCTACCCGGATGCCCCATCCCGTTCGCAGTTCGCCAAAGAACTCCTACAGGGCGTTCGGGCCCTTCCCGGGGTGGAGTTCGCAACTCTCACGACCCAATTACCGTTTAGTAACAACAACTCCAGCAGCGTGATTTTGCCAGAGGGCCACGACCCTCAGCCTGGCGAGTCCCTGCTTTCTCCCTACCAGAACTGGGTGGGCACGGATTACTTCAGCGCCATGGGAATCCCTTTGATCGAGGGGCGAACATTCGATTCCCGTGACAATCCCGATGGTCAGCAGGTCATCATCATCGATCAGTGGCTGGCCGACCGGTATTTCCCGGACGAGAGTCCGCTGGGGAAGCGGATGTTATGGGGGACGGTCCCCGGGGCAGAGGAAGACCAAGAAGAGAACCTCTTCACCATCGTTGGTGTAGCGGCTTCCCACCGGCAGAACAACCTCGTTGAAAGTGAGTTCGTAGGTGCCTATTGGTTCCCCCTACTCCAGGCCCCTCGGTCGTTTCTCACCCTGGTGATGAAGACCCCAAGCGACCCGTCCACGCTTGTCGAACCGGCCCGGCAGGTTGTCACTCGCCTCGATCCGGAGATCCCGTTCTTCAACGTCAGAACGCTACAGGACAGAATCGACGAATCGCTCATCGAGCGACGGGCCCCAATGCTTCTCCTCATGATCTTTGCCTTTGTAGCTCTGTTTCTGGCTGGAGTGGGCATCTACGGCGCCCTAGCTTATTCCGTGACTCAGCGGACCAGGGAGATGGGGATCCGGATTGCCCTTGGGAGCGGTTCCAAAGAGGTATTCAAGATTGTGGTGGGACAGGGACTGAAAGTGGTTTTGGTGGGTCTTCTGATCGGGGGGCTCGGCTCCTTTGGACTAGTTCGGTTGATGCAGTCTTTGTTATACGGGGTTCAGCCTACCGATCCCCTGGTCATGGCTTCAGTGGCCCTGATCCTGGGTGTGACGGGGATTGCGGCCTGCGTCCTTCCGGCGCGGAGAGCCACCAGGATCGATCCTGTGGAAGCTCTGGTGGAATAGGACGTACCTGGATCCTTTGGAAAAATGGAGGGCGCGGCGCCGTGGGTTTGAGCGCCGCGCCCGTTTCTTATTCCGCCCTGAATGCGATGACTGGGTCCACCTTCGACGCCCTTCGGGCAGGGAGCCAACTGGACAGGAGGGCCGTGACGAGAAGGAGAGCTCCTACTCCGGCGTAGGTGGCCGGATCACTCGTCTCTACCTGAAAGAGGAGGTTGGCCATGAGCCTGGAGAGTGCGAAGGCTCCGCCGAGACCGACGGCGACTCCTATGAAGGCCGGCCTCATGGCCTGGAAAATCACTTTCTTGAGGATCTGCGGTTTGCTCGCTCCCAAGGCCACCCGTACGCCGATCTCAGGGGTCTGCTGCGCCACTGAGTAGGACTGGACCCCGTAAACTCCGGCCAGAGCCAGGAGGAGGGCCAGGGAAGCGAAGATGCCTACCAGGACCATGAGGAACCGTTGGCTTCCCACGGATTGGCCGACCATCTCTTCGAGCGTGGCGATGTCGGAGAGGGGTATATTCGGGTCCATCTCGGACAGGATCGACCGGAGCGCAGGGATCACTGCCGTCGGCTCGCCGCTCGTGTGGATCACGATATCCGGGGGCCATCCAGCGGCGACATAGGGCAGGTACACTGCCAGCGTCGGGTCGGCATCGATGCCACGTTCCCTCATATCCCCCACCACCCCGAACACTTCCCCAGGGACCCCGCCTTGGCCTGCCCAAAGTGTCATGACTCGGCCGATGGGGTCCTCCCCCGACCATAATTGTTCCGCAACCCGTTGGCTGATCAGAACGGGTATGGTGCCTTCTCCAATGGGGACCATGTCGTCCTGGGTAAAAGCCCGGCCTCTCAGGACCGGCACCCCGATCGTCTCAAAGTACCCTGGGGTTATCAGGCGCCAGGAGGCCCACGGAATTCCACCCTCAGGCTCGGGGTCGTCCGGTCGGACAAAACCCAGACCTGTGCTTCCCCCGGCCAGAGGCCGAATATGCACGGCGGCGGTACTGATCACCGGAGGAAGGGCCGAAACCCTCTCGAGGAGTTGACGATTGAAGTCGGCAGCCTCACCGTCCCCGTACGAGTCGGGAAGGTTCACAGACGCGACCAGGCGATTCTCCGTCTCGAAACCCCGATCGGCCGCCATGAGCTCGCCAAAGCTGCGGATGAGAAGTCCGGCCCCAACCAACAGAATCAAGGAGAGGGCTACCTCTGCGGCCACCAGGCCCTCCCGAAGTCTGCTTTGAAGTCGATTCCCGGCGATGCTCTGGCCTCCAGCCCGGAGGGTGAGGGCGGCGTCTTCACCCGAGGCCTGCAGTGCAGGTACGATTCCGGTGATGACGCCGGTCAGGACTCCAGCGCCTAACGTGAACAGGAGGATCCAGGCGTTGAGGGTGACCTCTGAAAGCCCCGGAATCTGGCCTGGTGCCATGGCTGTCAACGCGTCGATTCCCCAGACGGCCAATCCGAATCCGAGGCCAGCCCCCAGCAGGGAGGTCAAAAGAGATTCGGTGAGACCCTGCCGGATGAGGCGGCCCTTGGAAGCACCCGCCGAGGCTCGAATGGCGATCTCCCGGACTCGTCCCGTGGCCCTTGCCAAGAACAGATTCGCCAAGTTCACGCAGGCGATCATGAGGAGGAAACCCACAGCCCCCAATAGGACCCAGAGAGCCCGGCGAGTCTCGGGAGTGGCCACCCACTCGCTGGAGGGAGCCATGGTGATTCCGATTCCGGCGAGATCCGCAGGGAAGATCTCTTCCAGACGCAAGGCCACCCCCTCCAGGTCGCTCAAGCCAGCTTCCAGTGGCGTTCCTGTCCGGAGGCGCCCAATGACGGCCAACTCGAAACTGCTTCGAGTGTCGTTGGGATCCTGAACCATGGGGACGTATACATCTGCATAGTCCAGCCACGGCCTGCCTGGAGGAAGAACCCCTACCACCGTGTAACTCTCTCCGTCCAGGGTCAGGGTGCTCTCCAAGACCGAGGGATCCCCTCCGAAACGGTTGTGCCAGAATTGGTTACCAAGAAGGGCCACCCGATTCTCCTCCCCGGGTTGGTCCTCTCCTGGAAGGAAAGTCCTTCCCGCGACTGGGCGGACACCCAGCACCTGACCGAAGAACCCCGAGCTCACCCTTCCCAGGTTCAACCGCTCAGGGTGGTCGATTCCAGTGAGGTTCGCTGAGGAAAATCTGTACGCCCCGAGATCTTCGAAGGCCCGATTCATCTCCCTCAGATCCCAGAAGTTCCCTGGCGCAACGGAAGCCTGTTCCCAACCCTGCTCGATCCTTGACTCCCAGATCCTGACGATCCGCTCGGGTTCCTGGAAGGGCAGCGGTTTCAAGAGGACGGCATAGACCACGCTGAAAATGGCCGTGTTGACACCGATTCCCAGGGCCAACATTCCCAGTGCAATGGCGCTGAAGACCGGCCGCTTAAAGAGTTGACGGAAGGCGAACCGAAGATCCTGACGAAGGTTGTCCATGAAAAGAACTCGATTCTGTTCCCGGATACGTGAGCGTTCAACCCTGACCGCTTCCCGCCTGTACCGGGAAGGGTCTCCGAACCGTTCCTGGGCTCTTCGCCTGGCGGCTTCCCGGTCCAATCCCTGGGCCTCGTACTTCCGGATGAGCATGTCCCGATGGAATGCCAACTCCTCGTCGACTTCCCGCTCCAAGCTTCGACGGGAGAGGTGGGACCATATCCGGATCCAGCGATCGAGAGGGGAGGGCATGGTGTTTCTCTCGGATCCTGTCAGCCCTGGCCAGCTTCAGTTGGTTGGGTTTTCAGAATCAAGGTCACAGCTTCCACCAGTCGCTCCCACCCTGAGGCCTCCTCCTGGAGGCGACTTCGACCCTTCGAGGTAAGGTGGTAGAATTTGGCTTTTCGGTTGGATTCCGACGTACCCCATTCGGATCGGATCCACCCCCGACGTTCAATACGGTAGAGAGCGGGGTAGAGGGATCCTTCCTCGATGTGGAGCAACTCACGGCTAGAGGCTTCCAACCATCTTGCCACTCCGTATCCATGTTGGGGTGCGACGGTGAGGGCCTTAAGGATGAGGAGGTCCAGGGTGCCTTTCAGCAACTCCGCTCTTGGCTCGGACATAGTTCTGGGAACCCTGTCGAATCCGCGTCATGGAGGGCGTTATGGTGACCCGCCTCCCTAGAAGTTCTAGGTATATAGACGAGATTAGGCTGGAAAAGGTTGCGGCGGGGGCATCCCCGTCTCCAGGAACCAGTCCAAAGCCGCTTCGGCGATGGCAACGGGGACTTGATGCCCACCCGTGAACTCTTCGTAGGTGACGGCGTACCCGGTGTCGCGAAAGGCTGGGACGATAAAGTCGCGCGTTGTGGTCACGGGAAGGATCGTATCTT
>JBDHMC010000242.1:0-4412 GCA_039656355.1 Gemmatimonadota bacterium
AAGCTAGCCGTGAGGGGTTTAAGGTTCAACGGATACCCGGCGGCTGTCGGGTTTCGATTACTTGGCGAGCCTTTCCGGGCGTAAAATCCGGAGTTGACCCTCGAACTGCTGAAGGACGCCATCGTAGATCCAGTCGTTGAGGAGGGTTGTGACGGTGGATCGGTGACACCCTGAGAGGTCGGCCAAAACCTTGTGGGTCAGGCGGATAGGAATTCTTGACTCTTTCTTTTCCTCTTCACGCCCAATACGGTTCGACAAATCCAACAGGAGGGCTCCCAGGTGGGCCGAGGCGCTCCCTGCGCGTCTAGGGCCCGTCAGAGCCCGGGCCAGGGCAAGTTCCTCCTCTTTCGCCAGGAGGAAGGCTCCATAGGTCTTGGACGCGGATCGAAGGGCCCGATTCACCCCTTCCCCATCGAGGACGGTGACCTGGGCGTCCTCCCCGGCCCTGGCTCCTGTCCTCCGAGACGTTCCTGGAAGAAGCCCTTCTTCTCCCGTGAGCTCCCACGGCCCGGCGAGGGCAACAACCCTCTCCTCAGGGGACCCGTGGTGGGCGGTCAGCCTCAGGTGTCCGGTGCGGACCAAGAAAAGCTCTCCGGCGGGGTCTCCTGGGGAAAAGAGGACCTCACCCCGCTTCAGAACGAGGGTTTCTCCCCTTTTCACCAGCCGATGGAGCTTTCGGTCCCTCCTGGGGACCACCTTCAAGGGCATCGAACCTCCTTCAGTTCCGGTTCCCTTCCCTTAAGCGAGGATTGAGGGCCAGCACCGTGCCGATCAGGAGGGCTGGCATGGAGACCATAGCGGCCTCCCGTGGCCCGATCCAGTCCCCGAGAGCACCGGTCAAGAGGACTCCCACCGACCCAACGCCCCAAGCCAACCCCATGACGATCCCGGAACTCACGGCAGCGCTGTCGGGAAGGAGCTCCTGGGCTTTCACGACGATGGAGGGCATCATGGCCATCCCGAAAAACCCGGCTACACAGGCCATGATGTAGGCGGGCGCTTCTCCTGGGGCCAAAGAGACGGCCAGGAAATGGGCAGGAAATGCAAAAAACGTCAATCCGGCCAAGAGGCGACCTCGGTCCATCCGATCGGCCAGCAAGCCACCGGCGATAGTGCCCAGAGCCTGGGTGCCGAGGTACAGACTCAACGCCAGAGCGCCGGCGGCCTCGGAGGCTCCAGCTCTGGCGGCCACGATGGGCCCCATGGTCAGGAACACTCGCTGGGTGAAGGCTCCTACCACGCTGATACCGAAAAGGAGGCCTAGCGGCCCCCGTAGATGTCTAAGGAGTTTTCTTGGAGATGGAGGTAGCCGGGCGCTTGAGGCGCGACGGCCTGGTGGGAGGAGCGGGTATATGACCAGGGCCAGCAGGATTCCCGGAAACATCGCCACCCACAGATTCTCCAGACCGATCAAACCCACCAGACCGACTGCGATGAGCGGGCCGATGGCCCACCCCAGGCTTCCTCCCAGCGAGAAAACGGACATCCGGACCCCACTCCCCTTCCCTTCGGAAATCCGGGCCGCCATGGAGGCCCCAGGAGGGTGGAATACGGCGCTCCCAAGTCCGCCCAGAAGGAGGAAAACCACAAGAATCCAGAAGGAAGATGTTACGCCAATCAGGGAGAGGAAAATCGCAGAGAGAAGGGGCCCCAGGACGACGAAGATCCTTCTCCCGTAGCGATCCGACAGGTATCCCATCAGCGGTTGGAGGACGGAGGCGGCCAGAGAGAGGGTCATGGCCAGAGTGGCAGCCAGGGTAATGGAGAGGCCCAGCTTGTCCATGACTCTCGGAAGAAGCGGGCTCAGGAAGGCTGCGTAGGTGTCGTTGACCCCGTGGGCCAGGGCCACCACGCCCGCAAGAAAGGCTGCGCTTCTGACCGGCTTGCTTGAGAGGCCGCTGGGGGATTGGGGACTGGAGGTGGCCAAAACGGTCCTTGAAGTTGAGGGCAGCTGTCCAAGTGGAAAAGGACACCCTGAGAGAGAGTAAGCTCAATGAAAGAGCCGAGGCCGCAAGGGCGGCACCCTCCCCCTGGCGAAATCCCCAATTCGGTCCCATCCTGAAGAAGAACCCCAGCATCTGTCACAATACCTCATGTCATCGGATCTAAGGCATTGAAAAACACCGACTTGCTTGTCCGGATATTTGGGATTCTGGGTAGCATATTCGGCCTCCTGGGGGTGGCTTTCGGTGCGTTCGGCGCCCATGGCCTGAGGGGGCGGTTGACCCCTGCAGACCTCGCCATTTTCGAGACCGGGGTTCGGTACCAGATGTACCACGCACTGGGCCTCCTTCTCGTGGCCGGGTTACTGGCCCGCGGTGGTGGCGGGGCAAGCCCCTTGGCCGGATGGGGTTTCACCACAGGGATCGTGGTGTTTTCCGGGAGTCTCTACCTGATGGTCCTCACAGGTGAGAGGTGGCTGGGGGCGGTGACTCCCTTAGGGGGCCTGGCTTTTATCCTAGGGTGGGCAGCTCTGGCTTGGAGTTTCGTCGGACGGGGCGGAGGTTGAGGTGACGAATCTGGAGACACAGGGGTTGGAGGAGGCCCGGAACCTCCTGCGCTCGGCCGACGCCTTATGCGTGCTTTCCGGGGCCGGGGTGAGCGCTGAATCCGGAGTTCCCACCTTCCGCGGAGAGGATGGCCTCTGGAAATCCCACTCCCCCGAGGAACTGGCCACCCCGCAGGCCTTCCGACGGGATCCGAGGCTGGTTTGGGAGTGGTACGATTGGCGGAGAGGGAAGATTCTGGCTTGCCAGCCGAATCCGGGGCACCAGGCCCTGGCAAGGCTCGCCCTGGGGTCCCGAAGCGTGCGGATCGTAACACAAAACGTGGACGGGCTTCATGAGGCGGCAGCCCAAGACGCAGCCGCTGGAAGTGACCCCTCCCCTGCCCTGCCTCTCGAGCTCCATGGATCCATCTTCCGGGTTCGATGCACCAAGTGCACCTATAAAATCCCCCACCGGGAGCCCATTGTCACCGAAACCCCCGAGGATCTGCCGCGATGCCCGGTTTGTTCCGGCCTGCTCCGGCCTGATATCGTGTGGTTCGGAGAATCGTTGGATCCCGCGGTGATTTCAGAGGCTTTCCGGGTGGCTCAAACGTCTCAAGTATGTCTGGTGGTGGGCACCAGCGCTCTGGTTCATCCCGCTGCTTCGGTTCCACTGGCAACTCGGGACGCTGGGGGAAGCATCATCGAGGTGAATCCCACCGAAACGCCCCTGACCCACCTGGCTCGGGTTTGCTTGCGAGGGGCCTCGGGTGAGGTCCTCCCGAGGCTCTTGGAGGGGCTGGAGGCCGCGGGAACCTGATTGGGCCGCGAGGGTTTTGGATGATAGGGTTTTCGGGACTTTTTTTGGTACTCAAGGCGTCAAGCATGAATAGACGAAATCTGGGCCTCGGGCTGATTCTCCTGCTGACTCAGGCCTGCGGGGATTCCACCTCCTCTCCAGTGCCATCCAGGATTGTAGTCAGCCCCTTTTCCACGAACATGGTTTCTTTGGGGGAAACGGCTCAACTCTCGGCCCGCCTGGAGGACAAACAGGGGAAGGAGATCACCGGTGTGGTGTTCACCTGGGCCACCTCTGACCCCACCGTCGCTTCCATCTCGTCTTCGGGCCTGGCAACTGGGTTGAAGACCGGCTCCGTCTCAGTACGGGCTAGCGCCGAGGGAATCACTGGAAATGCAAACCTGAACATCAATCCTATCCCAGATGAGCTCGTGAAGGTTGCTGGTGATCAACAGGTTGGGGCCCTCAGTCAGGTCCTCCCGGGGCAACCTACGGTGGAGGTCCGGGACGCGAACGGATACCCCGTGGTCGGCCTCTTTGTCACCTTTTCGGTTTTGGCTGGGGGCGGCACGGCCACGCCTTGGCAGGTCGAAACAGGGCCGGATGGCCGAGCCTCGACGGTATGGCAACTTGGGTGTTCCAATGACAACCCCCAGCGTCTGGAGGCCAGAACCAGTGCCGTCGCTGCGGCGTTTACAGCCACGGCTGACCTCGACGCTCTGGCCATCTGCAAGGAGTCCGTTCCGGATGGTAGAGAAACCCACGCCTATTCCACCACCATGGAGGCGGCTGGTGGAGACCCTGCCACGCTGGTTTGGAGCGTGGTGGGTGGGGCCCTTCCCCCGGGTTTGATCCTCCAGCCGGCTGGGCAGCTAACCGGAACCCCGACCCTCGCTGGAAGCTACCCATTCATGGCTCAGGTCCAGGACGGCCTGGGAGCGTCCGCTTCTTTCCAGTACGATCTGCTAATCTGCGAGGCGCCTATTCTGCTCGGCCCCGGGGAAAGCCTGGCCCTTTCTCCGCCAGGCCCGGATGAGTGTGGGTTTTTCCTGCCCGCTGGGTCTGATGGGGATCGCTATCGTTTCGGTGTGGTCTACGCGTCCACATCGGAGGACGAGAACGATG
>JBDHMC010000243.1:0-4410 GCA_039656355.1 Gemmatimonadota bacterium
TCATATAGGTGAGGGATCTCCACAGCCATTCGAAGGGCCCGAACCGGAACCGGGCGAGCCACCAAGGTGACCAAAGGAGCTGAACGGCCCAAACGGCGAAGACGATACCAATCTGCCCGGTCCGCTCTACGCTACCGTATAACCCGAATCCATGGCCGTAGAACAGGGTGGTACAGATGAGGGTCTGCATCAGATAGTTGGTGAGAGCCATCTGACCCGTAGCAGCAAGGGATCGGTAGAGCCTGCTCCCGGGCCACCTCTGACAGAAGAGCATGACCACGGCCACCCATCCCAAGGCCACGAAGAGGCTGCCCCAGTAGTTGAACTGCATCCCTCCAAAGAAGCCCTGCTCCAGGGTCCAGTTCGTGGCCGTATGGTACCAGACACCCGCCGCAGACAACGGGAGGCCCAGGAGGAGCGCCGCAAGGATCATCTTTCTGTAGGTTCGGGCCTGCAGAGTAGCGCTGAAAACTCCTACCTTGTAGAGCCCCATGCCCACCAACATCATGCCCCCTGCCCGCCAGGAAATGCTCCAAAGAAACGCCCCTGTCTCCATGCCTAGTGCCGACATGAACCGGTGTTCATTCTGGGCGCTCCACCCTCCTCGGTAGGCGTCCAACTCCGCCGCCACCTGGCCCATGAGCGGGGCCCAGAGCTTGGCGATTCCAGCAAGAGATTCCTCAGGCCAGAATTGCATGGAAAACTGTCCTGAGATGCTTATTACCGATGCGACGGCGATTGATGTGACCCCCAGGATGATGAGAGTCTTGGGTTGCCTTTTCCGAAAGAGGTAGACGAGGAGGGCGCACATGGCGTAGGCGTAGAGGATGTCCCCGGTCCACAGCATCCAAGCATGGGCGATGCCGAAGAGAAGGAGAATGAGGGTTCGTCGGTAGTGGACCCGAGACGGATCCCGCCCACTCTCCTCCATCCTCTCAGCCATGAGGACGATCCCGGCTCCAAAGAGCATGCTGAAGATCGACATGAACTTCATGTCGGCCAGGAGGTGGCTGAGTAGCCAAACGAGATAGTTGAGGCCCGTGAGATCCCCGTATGCCGTGGGGTTGAAATAGGCCGCCCCGATCATGGAAAAGGCTTGGATATTCATGACCAGGATTCCCAGCACGGCAAACCCGCGAAGGACGTCCAGGGATAGGATCCGTTCGGACTGAGTGGTGGGGCCGCTGAGCTCGGTCGGGCCGCTGAGCTCGGACGAGCTTGGAGGGCCGTCAGGGGATTCCGGACCGGTGGCTTGGCTCATACGTCAGCACCTGGCATAGGAGGGAAGTGCGACGGCCGTCCGGTGACCTCCCCCCCTCACTCCTCCCTGAGTACTTCCATCGGTGCCACCAACCCAGCTCGCCGGGCAGGAAAGTAGCTGGCGGCGAGAGCCAGTGCGAGTAGGATGGCGGCCACCGCTCCGTAGGTGAGAGGGTCCCACGGCTCAATGCCGAAAAGGAACTGCGCCAAAAGTCTGCTGGTCCAGAAGGCCCCAAGGAGCCCAAGTACTACGCCGATCACCCCCGCCTTCACCGTGCCGGCAAGGGCCAGCTTGACCAGCCCCTCCGGTCTGGCTCCCAGGGCCTTCCGGATTCCCATCTCCTTGGTGCGTTGGCCTACACTCCTGCTGGTGACCCCAAAGACTCCTGCCCCGGCCAGGAGGGCGGCGCACACTGCGAAGACGACCATCAGGACCGCCCGGAACCGCTCGTCCCGGGCTGAATTCTTGATAAGAGAGGGAAGGGTGGCGACGCGGGAGATGGGGGCATCGGGGTCGATGGACCAGATGGCCTGACGAAGGTTTGGGAACAGGACCTCAGGTTCCGCATCCGCGCGGACCAGGAAGTTCAAGGAAGTGCCGGCATCCCTGAGAAAGGGAACATAGAGGGTGGCCAGGGGCCTGGCGTCCAAGGACTCGTGAAGCACGTCGGTTGCTACGCCCACGACCTCCAATGTGTCCCCGAAGAGGATCCGAGCCCCCAGGGGAGAACGGTCAGGCCAGTGTCTTCGCGCCATGGTCTCGCTGATGACGGCGACGGGAGGGCCATCGAGGCCGTCGGCGTCTATGATCCCGCGCCCTTCCAGGATCCGGATTCCCGAGACCTCGAAGAAGTCGGGGAGAACTTCCGTGAGGCTGGCGTGTGGGGATAGCGCCTCCACTTCCGGTTGGCCCTCAATCCCGTAGGAAAGGGCGTTCGGGCCATCATAAAAAGGAAGGGAGGTGGTTCCGCTTGCTGCCAGAACCCCGGGGACCCCCGAGAGGGCTTGTTGCATCCGCTCTACCTGGATGGCCCGATCAGAGGAGTCGGCGTACCTATAGCTGGGCAGGTAGGTCCGAACCATGACAAGTTGGTCCTGAGTGATCCCGATATCCACTTCCAACAGGGCCCCAAGACTTCGAGCCAGGAGGGCTCCGGAGACCAACAGGATCAAGGTGAGGGCCAACTCCAAAGAGATGACCACTTTTTGGAAACCCGACCCTCCACGGCTACCGCTTCGCCAACCGCTTCCCAGGATCTCTCCGAACCTGCCCCGAGCCAGGCTCCAGGCCGGAGCCAGGCCAAAAAGGAGTCCAGTGACCAGGCCGAGACCGACCCCAAAGGAGAGGACGAGAGGATCTACTTGGACCTGGCTCATCCGGGGTAGGGCTGGGGCGAGACCCAGTAGGCTACGGGTGCCAGCGAAAGCCAGAAGGATTCCCAGAATGCCTCCTGCCAATCCAAGGATCACGCTCTCAGTGAGAAGTTGCCGGACGAGTCTTCTTCCGCCAGCACCCAGCGCGCTGCGGGTGGCCATCTCGTGCCGGCGGCCTGTGAACTCTCCCATGAGGAGTGTAGCCACGTTCCCACAGGCGATGAGGAGGAGGAAGACGGATGCTCCCAGGAGGAGGAAGAGAGGGGCTTGGACTCCTTCCGTCTCCAACTCTTGTCGGGACACCAACCGAACGCTGTGCCCCTCTTCCTCATCTGCGGCAGGAATGAGGACCTGGGCTTCGGGCGTGGCCTGCTCCAGGGTAACGCCAGGGGCAAGGCGACCGATGGCCTCATAGCCGTGGGAGTTCTCTCGACGGCGGTATCCGTCGGCTCCCACGGGTATCCAGACTGGCTTCTCCCCGGGGCTCCCCATGAAACCCATCACACGGAACTCAAACCCCCTCGGGAGGACACCAACGACCGTGAATGGACGGTCGTTCAGATGGATGATCTGCCCAAGGGCCTCGGGGTCTGCCCCAAAACGCCCCTGCCAAAAAGCGTGGCTGAGGAGAGCAACCGGTGGGGCGCTGGGCTCGTCCTCGTCCGGGGAGAAGGCCCGGCCCAGGGCGGGCTGAATCCCGAGGACAGGGAAAAAGGTTGAAGAGGCGATCCCCACCGCGATGCGCTCCGGATCGCCCCGACCGGTGAGATTCCGGGTTGTGGATGCATGGATAGCTACATCCTGGAAATGGGTTTGGTCTTCCTTCCAGCGTTGGTAACCCGGAAACGACAAATACCCCCAGTCCCACATGTGGGCCAGCATGGGTTCTTCCTGCCACTCCGGGTACGTCTGCCATGCAGACACCACCTCCCCAGGCCTCTCGTATGGGAGCGGTCGTAAAAGGACCCCTTCCACCACACTGAAAATGGCCGTGGTGGCTCCGATCCCCAGGCCGAGGGTGCCTATGGCCATGAGGGAGAAGACAGGTCGCTTCCGGAGGGTCCGCAAGCCGAATCGGACGTCCTGAAAAAGGGTTTCCATGAGCGAGGTTTTCCCGGGGACTGGGGGACGGAAGGGTGAGGGCTTGTCGGGCTGCCGCGAGAGCCAGAGTCGGGGCAGGGCCCGCACCGTATCGTGCAGGAGCGCCGGGAGAGAACGGCGGAACGCCAACTCCAGCCATTCTTCCCCGTATTCGTCCTGGAAGCTCCGGGGGTAAAAGCGAAGGAGTAGTCTCCTCATTTCCCTTCAGCCTCATCCAGGACCGCCTTCGAACGGGCTATGTGAACCATGATTTCCATGCGCCGGGCCTCCCGGGCCAGGGCCTCCCGACCTGAGGGAGTGATCCGGTAATAACGACGCCGGGGGTCGTCGCCCGAGAGGTCTGGAGCCCTTGAGGCTTCTCCGATCAATTTCGCTTCCCTGAGTCGTTTGATGGTTCCGTAGAGTGTGCCAGGCCCCAGCCGAACCTCGCCGCCCGTCCGACCCTCCACCTCCTCTACAACCCCTAATCCGTGCCGGTCGGCGTCAGCTAGGGCCAAGAGGATGTGGAAGGCCGCTGGGGTCAGGGATTCTGGCCAATCTGAGCGTCGAGGCATGGTCCGTATCTGCTCCAAGGTCGTCCCAGAGAACTATCGAACTTTGATACTTATTCTGATTGTATGACGGGTTTGCATGAGAAAAGGTTGCGACCTCCGCCAAGGCTCCCCGCGCCTGGTT
>JBDHMC010000244.1:0-4582 GCA_039656355.1 Gemmatimonadota bacterium
CTCCATGCTGCTTCCCGACCGCTGGATCCTGATGGGGACCGACTCCTTGGTCTCCACTTCCGCCCGAAGAAAGGGACGTTCCCAGGTCTCTACGTACACTGAGCCCTGGAAGTCCCTAAGGATGAGGCGATCTCCGGGGTGAACCTCGACGAGAGTATCCCCCGGGGAAGCCAGGGTTTTCATCAAGAGAAGGAGGGCGAGGGATCCGTTCATGGAGTTTCCTCAGGAAACAGGGATAACCAAGAAGGCAGCATCCCGCAGGTACTCGCCCTTGGCCAGAATCGCCCGCTCAAGATTGTTCTCCAGGAACCGATTTCCCGGATCGGCCCGCAGAGCCGACACCGACTCCCGAATGGCTCCGTCTATTATGCCCAGATTCTTTTCCACAATCTCGATGGTGAGGGGATCAAAGTCTCCGCGGCGTTGGGCTAGAACCTCCTCGAGGCCCGCGACCTCAACAGCCATAGCCTCCAGATCCGGGGTGGCTTCCCTGACCATGCCCACCCATGAAGAGCTCGCCCCCTGGGAGGTCGGTTCTCCGAAGGCCTCCGTCGGGGAACCGGACCTATGATCGATGCGGGCCCCGACCACGCCTGAGAAAATGGCCAGCACGAGACCGGCGGCTACGGCTTGGGGGACCGTGAGATGGAATCTTCGGTGCCACGGGCGAGCCGGAGCAGGGGCGGCGGGATGCAGGCGAATGACGTGTGGATCCTGCCCACCCTCCTCTTGGATGGCCGCGGCGATCCCGGGCCAAAGGTCCCTCGACGGAAAGCGATCCGGTAGCTCCCGGGCCTGTTGCTGATGGGCCCGCAGGTCTCGAAGCAACGAGGAACAGGCCTCACACTCAGAGAGGTGTTTCTCCAGCTCCTGGACCTCCACGGGAGCCAGATCCCCCTCGAGAAGATTGGAGAACCGGCTAGAATCAGGGTGCTTCATTTTGCCGCCTTCTTCATTGTAGGTACTCCCGTAGCATCATCCGAGCACGGTGAAGTTGGGATTTTGATGTCCCGGCGTTGATTCCCATCAACTCCGCAATCTCGGCGTGGGGATAACCCTCCACCTCATAGAGCACAAAAACCTGCTTCGCCCCTTCCGGCAGGCGCTGTATCGCTGCTTCGAAATCCAAAGCCATTCCGGGATGCCTCTCCCTGGCCGGCAATCGGTCCAGGAGCCCGTCATCAGGGAGGTGGCGCTGCCGCCTCCGCTTCAGGGTCTGGCGCCGAGAGAGGATCAGGTTGACAGCCAGCCGGTAGAGCCATGTCCCAAAAGAAGAGTCACCTCTGAAGGTCCTGAGTTTCGTCCAAGCCCGGATGAAGACCTCCTGAGTCAGGTCCTCTGCCCATTCGACCCCGGCCATACGGAGGGCCAGGGAATGGACCCGGCCGTGGTGGCACCGGTACAAACGCTCGAAGGCTTGATGGTTTCCACCCGCGGCAAGGGCTACGTCTTGTCCTTCTTGGTCTGGGCTTTGGATCACGTAAGACTCGATCGGGGTTCCTCCATACAACGTCTTCCTCTCAACCTGCTTTGACGGGGCTCACCAGGAAAAGGTTCGAAAAGACCAAGCTCCTTGCGCCGGCGATGGGTGAGACGCACCATTTCCAAGTTTAACCGAATGAAATCGGCCAGGCCGTTTCCCTTTGATGAGGAAGTTCAGGCCATGCAGGTCATGCCGGTCAATCTCACGTCGATCATCGCCGTGATTATGGGGATCTCCGTGGTGCTGATCCCCGTGATTGGACTTACGGCCCGTTTCGCGCTCAAACCAGTGGTGGAAGCCCTCTCCAGGGTCTTCGAAAGCCGCGGAATGGACGAGTCCTTTCAGATCATGGAGCGGAGGATGGCACTCATGGAGGCTCAGTTGGAGACATTGGGAAGCTCCATGACCAGGCTGGAGGAGACCGCCAGGTTCGATGCCCAGCTCCGAGCCGGACCGGAAAACACCCAAGAAGAATTCCCGGCACCATGAGCTCTCGCCCTACACCCGAGATCATAGCCCACCGCGGCTTCAGCGCCCGAGCGCCCGAGAACACCCTCTCCTCCATGGAGGCCGCCATCGAGACGGGTGTGGAGTCCGTCGAGTTCGATCTGCGGACCGCTGCCTGTGGGACCCCCGTTCTCTTTCACGACCCCATGCTGGGGCGCACGACCAATGGCGTCGGGCCACTGCAAAGGCGGCCCCTCGCCCACCTCCGGGCACTCGATGCCGGAAGCTGGTTTGGCCCCGAGTTTTCTGGGGAGAGGGTTCCCACCCAAGAAGAAGCCCTGGCCGACGTCCAAGGACGGGTGTTCCGAGTTTATCAGGATATCAAGGGATATCGGGAGATGGAGGACCTGGATCGGATGGTGACCATCACTTTGGAGACGGAGATGGCCGCCGCCACCATCTTCATGTCATTCGATTGGGTGATCCTGAACCGGTTGCGGCGTACCGCTCCGGAAATTCAGCGAGCCTACATGGTTGAGGCTGTCGAGGACCTCCCAGAGGCCTTGGACCGTGCCGTCGTGGACGAGGGATCCCTGCTGAACCTGGAAATCGGGATGGCGCTGGCAAACCCTGAGGTAGTCCAGGAAGCCCTGGGCGAGGGAGTGGAGGTCATGGCCTGGACCGTGGACGACGTGGCCGAGGCTTCAGCAGCCCTCGAGATGGGGATCACTCGGCTCACGACTAAAGAAGTAGAGCGGCTTTTGACCTGGCGAGTGGGCCTGACCTAGGAGCCTTCCTCCGGACCTGCCGGGAGGAGGAACCAGAACGTGCTCCCCTCCCCTTCCTCGCTCTCTACCCAGATTCTCCCTTGGTGGGCCTCCACGATTCCTTTCACAATGGAGAGACCCAGCCCCGCCCCGCCCTTGTTCTTCCTGTTCACTTGCCAGAACCGGTCGAAGAGGCGTTCCTGATCCTCGATACGGATGCCCGGACCCGTGTCCGAAACGAAGAAATGGAGGCCGTCCCCGGCTGGGTCCTCCCGAAGTCCAACCGTGATCTCTCCTCCCGCCGCCGTCTCTCTCAGAGCGTTCTCCAGGAGGTTCGTCAGGATCTGGGTCACCCGATGCCGATCTCCCCAAGCCACCGGGACCCTCGCTTCAACACGGGCATGGAGATTGACCCCCTTCTCCTCGGCCCCGCCGCGGTGAGCGTCTAAAACCTCGTGCAAAAGGCGCTCCCCGTGAAACGGGCCTGGGTGAACCGGAAGGACCCCGGCTTCCAGACGGGCTACATCGAGGAGATCCTGGATGAGCCGGTTGATCCTCTCGGCTGACCGTTTGACGGCCAGGAGGTGCTCTCGCCGTTTCTCCGGAGAGGGGTCCAGGGTAAGGAGAAGGCTCGCTGCGGAGAAGATGGTTCCAACCGGGTTTCTAAGGTCATGGGAGACCACTGCCAGAACCTCGTCCCGGGCCTGGATCGCCCGCTGGAGAGACTCTTCCGCTTCACGGGTTTCGGTCATGTCCGTGAAACTGAGGACGGCCCCCCGTGGCTCAGACCCATCCATCATTGCCCGAAGAGACATCTGAACAGGAAAGGGCCGCCGTCCTGCCCTCCATAGGGTTTCGTTTCGGCTAGAAAAGGTGTTCCCGGTTGCGAGGGCTCGCATGATTCGGCAGTCCTCCCGGGGAAGGGGTTGCCCGTCTGGGTGAGAATGATGCAGGAGATCATGGACATCCCTCCCCACGGCCCATCGGGACGAGTATCCCAAGAGCTCCGCACCGGCTCTATTCAAGAAGGTGCACCGGCCATTCAGGTCCATCCCCACGACTCCGTCCCCTGTTGCACCCAATAGGCCATCCGCCTCCCGCCGGGCCAGAAGGGCCTCCTTCCGCCGTGCCTCCGATTCAGTCATGAGGCTTCGAAGCCGCCAGGCGAGAACCAGGACGACGATGGTGGCCAACAGCCCCAGAACAATCAGAATCTGAGTGTATTGACCCTGGAGGAATCGGGCTCTGGCCATGGCCGACTCGCCGGATTCCATCTCCACGGCAAGCACATCCCGCAGCTCTTCGGAGGCTAAAAGAACCTCCGCGTATGCAGCCTGTTCAGTCATCAACATCTGGCGAAAGCCCTGGGTGTAGATACCCTGGGGCGGACCCACCGATGAGACCTCCTGGTTGAGCATTTCTTCATGACTCAAATGCCACGAAAAAGAGAGAGGGCCGAGGTTGGCCATCCCTTCCTTTACCTGAATGGACATCCCCTCCGTCAACACCCCGAGGGTATCCAAAGCCGCCTGTTCTTCCTCCCTCGCCTCTCGGTAGCGCAGCCTCGCTCGAGCGTCCCCCAGCAGGAGGAAAGAGTGAAACGACTCCATCTGCCTGGCCTGGACGAACTGGACCTTCGCGGCGAGTCTCCCGGCCGGTTCGAGAATGTTCTCAATCCGACCCTGGACATCCCATCCGACCCTGGACATCCCCAACATCCCGCCCCAGCCAGATGGGGACCACGGCCAAAGCCAAAAGGGAGAGAAACAGAAAAAGAAGCGCGAATCCGGTGGCAAAAGCAGCCCATCTCCCGGGAGCCGGCACTCGGGATCGACCAGCGCCCCCCCTTCGGGGCGGGGATTTTCGCGAGGCGTTGGAGGTGGGC
>JBDHMC010000245.1:0-4382 GCA_039656355.1 Gemmatimonadota bacterium
TCAACCTGAGGGCGGCTAGGGCCCTCTCGGTGTGGATTTGAATTGATTCGACCGGCCTCTACTACCGTAAGGCGGGTTTTTCCAACCACTCGGGCAGCTTCCGCCCCCCGGCCATGGGATCGGAGCTACTCTTGCCAGACTCCAGATGGTTCCAGGAGGTCAATGCCGCCAGGATCTCTCCCAACTGC
Organism: Gemmatimonadota bacterium; assembly: GCA_039656355.1. Lineage (GTDB taxonomy): Bacteria > Gemmatimonadota > Gemmatimonadetes > Longimicrobiales > Gaopeijiaceae > JABDNZ01. Next base: position 189 of record JBDHMC010000245.1, read on the forward strand.
TCCGTGGCTTCCGGCAAAACGAGCCTCCGCTCTTCCCTCGAATCCATGGCCGGCCACCGAATAGCTTCCCCGAATTCGACCCGGACTCTCCTGCGCCTGACGCTTTTGCTCCACCTGGGCCAGACGTCATAGGAGCCCGCCACGCCACAAGGGACGATAGGAACGCCGGTTTTCATGAGGAGACGGAGAGTCCCTCTTCTGAAGGGTTGCATCCGTGCGTCCCAGGAGCGTTCGCCCTCCGGATAAACTCCTACGCCATGCCCCTCAGCCAAGCGGCGAAGGACTACACGTACTGCCTGAGGTTCTATGCGGTAACGCCTTGTGGGAATTGCTTTTACCCGCGGCATTATCCATCCCATGATCTTCCCGGTGAACTGCGTGCTCTTTGCCAGGGTGTGGAGGGGCCGGCGGCAAATGACCTGGACGATGATGGGATCGAGGAAGCTCTGGTGGTTCGCTACGAGGATAAAGGGGCCAGTTTTGGGGATGTTATGCCTTCCCACCACTTCCAGGCGGGTTACTGCATGGACGAATGGGATCAGAATAGCCCGAAATAGCCGGTACCAGCTCATAAACCCACCCCTGAGGCCGTCATTCCGCGACGATCCTGGGCTGGAACTCCACGATTTCCCCCATCCCTTCCCTGTGGTAGGCCCTTCTGAGGGCATTCCGTAGGAGGGTTTCCCACCGAAACGGTGAGTCATTTTTGAACCTGAACTGGACCAGACCTCCCGCAGACGGGGAGAACTGAAGGGAGCTGGAGCTGGTCTGAACCGCCCGGATATCCAGAAGCAGCCAGGTTTCAGCCCGGTCTCCTCCATGGGACTCGTCCCATTCGCCCGTGCCATGAAACAGGATCAGCGCCTCTCCGGTGAGTTGGAGGGTTCCCCGAGTCGGCTCCCCCATGGCCTCGGCGAACCCCAGGAACTCCCCTCCCCACCGAACCGGGGCCTCCTGACCGGTTGTTTGCTTCACTTCCACTTGAGCCGTGTGTATGAGAGTCTCAGGAGCCGCTGACTCGAAGGCGTCGGTCTCCCTCCTGCTTTCCATCGCTTGGGTCAGACAATGCCCGGGCACCTCCCACACCTCTCCAGATGACTCTTGGACCTGAATCAGGCCTCCCTCCGGTCCCCGAGAGTACCGAGTTCCGCAGGAGGAGCAGATCGCCTGGTCCTTCTCCCCCTCGAGGGGATCTTGGCCGCACTTGGGGCAACGATAGAGGAGGTAGACGAGTGGCATGGAGAAGGGGGTCCTCAGAGACGCCCGAAAAGGTCCATGAGCCTTAGCTTCCAGACCTTCCAGACCGCCTCCAACACGATCTTCTTCGACATCTTGGAGTCACCGGTCTCCCTCTCCGTGAAAACGATGGGAATCTCCACGGGTTGGAAGCCCTTCCTCCAGGCTCGAAGCTTAAGCTCGATTTGGAAGACATAGCCATTGCTCTCCACCCGATCCAGGGCCACAGCCTCCAGGACCTCCCGACGCCAGCAGTTGAACCCCCCAGTAGCGTCCATAATGGGTACCCGGGTGACGACTCGGGCATAAATGCTCCCGAAAACACTGATAATTAGGCGGGTAATGGGCCAATTCACCACGTTCACTCGCCGCCCAACATACCGGGAGCCGATAACCACCGGGTGCGTCCGAGCCAGCTCGATCATGGCCGGGATTTTGTCGGCCGGATGAGAGAGGTCGGCATCCATCTCGAAGAAGAGCTCATAGTCCCGCTCCAAACCCCACTTGAATCCGTCGATATATGCGCGGCCCAACCCCCCCTTCCCTCCCCTGTGGAGGGCATAGACACGGGGGTTGTCTCGGGCCATTCCGGCTGCCAGAAGCCCCGTCCCATCAGGGGAGTTGTCGTCGACGATCAGGATCTCCACCTCAGGGTGGGCCTCCAGTACCATGGAAACCACCTTGGGGAGGTTGTCCCGCTCGTTGTACGTCGGAACGACGACAAGGACTCGGCCCTCAGACACCTTCTTGCACCCCTCCCTTCGAAGACCTCAAATATCCGCTTGCAAGGAGCAATGCGGGGAAAAGCTCAACAACCGTGGTCCACAGGCGGGCGACGATGGCTACCACCGCCGCACCGGCTCCCAGAATCGGCCCCAGAAATACAACCAACATGCCCTCTCTTACCCCTGCGCCGGCTGGAGCGAACAACATGACATATCCGGCAAGGTAAGCCGCTGGATACGCCGGGACACCTTCCAGAAGGGTCAGTTCGAACCCCAAGCTCCTCGTTAGGATCCAAAAAGCCAGTCCCTGCAACACCCACCCGATGGCGTAGAGCCCCATCCATCGGACGCCGAAGACCGGGTCGGGCCGGAACTCGCCGGGGACCGTCTGCCTGGCCAGTCGAAACCAGAGGGATAGGAGTGCCTTGAGGGTTCCCGGGGTGGCTGCCCCCAGAAGGAGGAAGAGCAGCACCGCGGCGGCCCACCCCCCTCCTAAGCTCGGTCCCCGCCCACTTCCTAGGAGAACCCCAGCCCCCACCAGGGTTGCCCCCGCCAGGGAGAAGGCCTGACCCAGGATGGCTGCCCCTGTGGCGGTTCCGGCCGAAACACCCTCCCCTTTGGCCAGAAAAGCCAAACCAGCAATCTGCCAGAGCTTTCCTGGAACGTACCGTCCGAGATTTGCGGTAAAAAACACTCTCAGGGACGGGACGAACCCCACCTCATCTCCCCCGATCTCCCGGACCATGAGACCCCAGAGGCCGGCGGAATAGACATAAGCCATGAGGAGGACCAGGGTCGAGAGAGCCAGGAGGCCCCAATTGGGCGTAAGACTGGAGAGATCGAAGGCTCTCAGCTCTTCCAGGTTGAAGCCCACCGCCTTCAGGATGAACCAGGTGACGACCCCGGTAAGGAGAAGCTGAACCACGAGCTTGCCTGCCCGAAAGAGCCGTGAAGTGGGCGTGGCCGGATTGCTCACGAGACACTTTCAGAGGGTTCGGCCGTTTCCCGGGTCTTTCGAGGGCGGAAGAACACCGCTCCGCACACCAGAGCCAGGGAGGCCAAACTGATCAAGAACGGTCCCCTCAGCGTGCCCGCATCGAAGAAGAGCTCCACCTCACTCTCCCCGGAAGGCACCGGGACAGCCCTGAGGGAGTGGTTGGCCCGGAGGACTGGAGCCTCCTCTCCGCTTACCCGGGCTTTCCAGGCCGGATACCAGTTGTCTGCCAGAACCAAAAGGGCCGGGGAGTCACTCCTGACCAGGAGTTCGAGGCGGTTCGGCCCTTTCTCCACCCAGCGGACCTCACCAGCCACAGCCCCCCCCGAGAGCGTCACGGGGGGTTCTTCTTCAAGGACCACTTCGTCCATGGGCCGAAAAGCCGGAGATAGGAGATAAGGTACTGTTTCTTCATCACTTAGGACGATGGCCTCACCCACCAGACGAGCTCTGGGGAGTGTTGGTATTTCATACACCGCCTCATGAGCCGTCTCGCCGTCGAGGGAACTGGCCATGACCGGTTCGCCTGCGGGCAACCCGCCGAACTTATGCACCGGCCAGATCACATACCGGACGTTCAAAATAGAAAGAAGCGGGAGGTTGAGGCCTCCGGTTACCGTGTCGAAGAAGTTCGCCGGTACCCCACTTCCTACCATCCCGATGAGCTCCCTGTACCGGGCCAGGTCATTGGGGTGGTGGCCGGCCGCCAACTCCAGTCCGTGAATCCCGGGCTTGACGTCCTGGCCCACTCCTATCCCCGGGTCTCCCCCCATGGCCAACACTTTGAAGGGGTCCTGACTGTCAATCTGATCCTGGATGTATCGGATGTTCGGATCAGCCGCTGACCAGGAGTGGAAATCCCTGGTCTGGATGAAGGCGTCGTCGATGCGCCCGAGGTCCAGGACTACCAGGACGCCGACGCCCAGGACCCACACCAGCGTGGAGACCTTTCCCTTCTGGGCAGCCCAGACCAGGGCCAAGGTTGCTCCCGCGAGGAGGGTGGAGTAGAAGAAGCCCCCGGCAATAAAGTCTTGGGCTCGAACCAGCGCTGCCGCCTTTCCAGGATCGATCTCGGCGTATGCGGCGGAAACCCATAATGAAGTCAGGATTCCGGGCGAGGCGAGAGCGGTGCCGAAAAAGAAAAGGCACGTGGCTCCCATGAGGAACCACCGGATTCTGCGGTTTTCCTTCTGTGTTTTCTCGCGCTGTAACCCAGCGGCCGGATGGGAGCCCTCTGGC
>JBDHMC010000246.1:0-8117 GCA_039656355.1 Gemmatimonadota bacterium
AAGGCATGAAAGTTCATGTTCCCTCCCACTTGTTCGATATCCATGATGGTGATCCCCATGGGCTCCCCATCATGAGTCCAGGAGCTAGGGTTCGATCCCGCATGGAACTCAGATGTTCCTTCGGATCCCGGGAAGGGATCTCCCGCATCCCCTCGCCCCCCGTCCTGCATCCCCAGGTGATTCCTGCCGTCGGCCTGACGCAACCAAACGCCCATCCGGTCCGGATCATTGTTGATCCCACCAGTACCATCAATGGTTACCGGGTCGATGTGCCAGATCAGAAGTCCGGGCTCATACAGGAGTTCATCGAACCCCAACCGTTGCCGACTCTCCAAGAGGAGATACTCAGAAGAGCCGTCCCCAGAATTGATTCGATAGACTTCACCGGAAGTCTCCACCGGCGGGAGGGAAAGAGTGCCCAAATCGGCCCCTGGGTCCAACACCTGGACATCGGCCCATCCGAGAACCTCCTTGCTCCACGGGCTCATGTGAGTCGGTCACATAGAGATCCGGTAGGCCAAACCCATGCCCCAGCTCATGCGCAAAAACCCCGATGTAGTTGATGGCATCACCGCCGCAGGCCCGGACGGGCTGGATGGTGTAATCCAACACCCTGATGAAAGCGATTCCAGGAGTTGCCGAAGGGGTTTGGGTGACGTACCCGGAATTGTCCAGAATGGATTGAGTGACCGACTGGGTCCAAGAGGAGCCGTAGTATCTGGCGTTCCAGTAGAGGTTCCAGCGGTGGGACCAAATCCGATTGTCTCGGTCCCCGCCCGAACATTCCCCACCGGCGGTGGGGTGCATCACCGCCAGGACATCGACGAAGCCGTCATCATCTCCGGAATTGGGAATCCCATCCGGCCCATCATTGTCGAAGTGGCCCCAGTCCACAGAACCATCATCCAGCGACTCGAGAACTCGGAAGATGAACTCCCCTACCCGCGACCCAGGACCCAATCCGCTCACTCCGGCCGTCACCTGGCTCTGAGACAGCGATGTCTCCTGCCAGTCGAACGTGGTACCGGTCAGAGTCACTCGGCCTCCCGAGATTTCATCGTAAAACTCTGGGATTGTGCCCACTGCCCCAGGATTCGCCTGGGGTCCATCGAAGAACTCAGCTTGGACTTTTTCCTGCAAATAAAAGGAAGCGACGGGAGGGGAATCGGAGTACCGGCCGAGGATCAGGGGGAAGTTGAAGGTTCCGGTCACCGGGGACCGGTCTGGGCTCTCGGCGAGAAGTTGTGCGAAGGCCCTGTCAAAGGTGGCCGGTAAGGTCTGCCCTGGGGCCCTCACTTCAGGAAGGTCACGGAGGCCCAGACCACGCCGAATGAGAGCCCTCCGGAACTGGAAGGCCCCGGGGTCCCTTTCCATGAGGTCGTAATAGGCCTGAGGGGGCCGGGTACCATGGATCTTGCCTAAGAGTTCAACATCCTGCGCATGAAGGCCCACCGGCAGACCGACGCTGGCCAAAAGGCCCAGGAGGAATGTTCGTCGAAGGTTTATACGCATTGTTGCCTGCTTGGGACGGTGGCCCGAGGCGCAAAGAAACCTTCGGGCCGAGCCTGGGGATCATCGGAAACCTGTCATAAACATAAGGTGACGGCTGAGTTCCTGTGAGGAGTCTGCATGTCGGACCCTTTCGCAACCAACCGAGAGTCCCCTCATTAAGGAGTTCCGTCACCACCTATCTCGTAAAGGGGTTCGAATTCCGCCGTGAAGTGCCGCAGGGCCGGGGCCTGATACCTAAACCGGAATCCCCCGATTCCCTCTCTTCGTTGAAAGACCGCGACGATAGCCTCCACCATGTAGTCCACATGGCTCTGGGTGTAAACCCGCCGGGGTATGGCGAGTCGCACCAACTCCATGGCCGCCGGGAGTTCCTCGCCGGTAGTTGGATCCACGCGACCGAACATGACCGTACCCACCTCTACTCCCCGGAGGCCACCCTCCAGATAGAGCTCCACCACTACGGACTGTCCGGGAAGGTCAAGAACGCTCACATGGGGGAGGAATGCGGCAGCATCGATGTAGACCGCATGCCCTCCAGGTGGTTGAACGATGGGCACACCGGCGGCAGAGATGTGCTCACCCAAGTAACGAACCGACGCTAACCGGTACTCCAGGTAGTCTTCCTGAAGTACCTCCTGCAGCCCGACTGCAATGGCTTCAAGGTCCCGACCTGCCATCCCTCCGTAGGTAGGGTACCCTTCAGTGAGAATGAGAAGGTCCCGCTCCCTCTCGGCCAGCCGGGCATCGTTGGTAGCCAGGAAGCCGCCGATATTCGCCAAGCCGTCCTTCTTGGCCGACATGGTGCATCCGTCAGAATAGGAAAAAAGCTCACGTACGATCTCGGGTATGGTCTTCTCGCCATATCCATTTTCCCGGAGCTTGATGAAATAGGCATTCTCGGCGAAGCGGCAGGCGTCGATATAGAGAGGGATCCCATGGCTCCTGCAGACCTCGGAGACCTGCCGAACATTCTTCATGGACACCGGCTGGCCGCCCCCCGTGTTGTTGGTCACCGTGAGCATGCAAAGGGGAATGGCTCCCGAGTCCACCTCGGCGATAAGGCTTTTCAAGCTGTCGACGTCCATGTTGCCTTTGAACGGTCGAGCGTCGGACGGGACAAGACCCTCGGGGACCGGAAGGTCTACTGCCTTGGCCCCGGTAGCCTCGATGTTGGCGCGGGTCGTATCGAAATGAGTGTTGTTGGGGACGACATGGCCCTGCTGGCAGACCGTGGAGAACAAGATTCGCTCCGCGGCTCTTCCCTGGTGGGTAGGAATCACATGCTCGAACCCGAAGATGTCCTTCACCGCATTCTCGAACCGGAAGAAGGACGGGCTCCCAGCGTAGGCCTCATCCCCACGCATGATTCCCGCCCATTGCTGAGCACTCATCGCCGACGTGCCCGAATCCGTGAGGAGGTCGATGAGAACATCCTCCGAGCGGAGCTTGAACACATTGTACCCCGCAGTTTTCAGGTAGCTCAGGCGCTCTTCCCGGGTGGTCATCCGGATGGTCTCCACCACCTTGATTTTGAACGGTTCGATGATGGTTTTCATGGCTCTCCCGGAGGTTGGGCCTGAACGCCTCCCAATGGTGTGGCACCCTCTGGAGTGCCCCTTGGCGTTCGGCTCTCTTGGTACGAAATAAGGGACTCGACGAAAAGGGGCAAACCGACCCCGGGGGCCTCCCTAGTAGAGCCTTTTGCCAACTCGGCCCGGTTTGCCGATTTTTCTTGATGCTCCGGACCCACCACCAGCGGACGTAACTCCATGCGTGGCTTTTGGCTTCTTCTCTCGGCGGTTCTTCTTCCCTTTGGGTGCGGGGGAAGTCCGGGGCCCCCCGGCACAGCGCCTTCCCCGGCACCGCTGCGCCCGGAAGGGGCTCCTCCAGCCTCCCTTGCGGAAGAACTGGGGGTCCTGGATTCCCCTACCTCCTTCTCTGCAGTGAATGGCTCCATCCAGGACGATTCAAGGATCGAAGCCCTTGTGGCACCTTTTCGGGCCCGGATGGGGGAGGAGATTCAGCAGGTGATTGGAGAGGCCACCGGGATCCTCAGCAAAGCGGTCCCCGAGGGCACCCTTGGGAACTTTGCCGCCGATGCCATGCTTTGGGCTGCAAATTCCCTTATTCCCGCACCAGCGCACATGGCTCTCACCAACAACGGCGGCCTGAGGGTTCCCATCGGATCCGGCCCCATCACCACGGGGCAGATGTATGAGCTCATGCCCTTCGAGAACATGCTCTCGATCCTCGTCCTCACCGGTTTGCAGGTCCAAAAGCTTTGTAACGAATTGGCGGAGAAGAGGGGGGAGCCCATCGCAGGGTTCAGCTTTCACATCGGAGTCGAAGATGACCACCGGGTGGCGCAGGACATCATGGTCCAGGGCAAGCCATTGGATAGGGAAGCAGAGTACCTAAGGACCTTCCGGTTCTCCTCCGGGATGCCTTCATCGACTACGTAAAGCATTTGGGGGTCATCGAGCCCAAGATGGAAGGACGAATCACCGGAGGGATCGGAGGATGAGGCGTCGCCAATTCCTGCGGGTCGCTAGCGCCAGTGCGGCGGGAGGTCTCCTCCTACCGGGGTGGGCACACGGTGTGGAGCCGGTCCAGAATGAAGTCCGTCTGGTGATCCTCCACACCAACGACACCCATTCCCGCATGGACCCCTTCCCAATGGACGGGGGCCCGTTCCAGGGTTTGGGCGGAGTAGCCCGGCGCGCCACGCTCATCGAGAAGGTCAGGGCCGAAAACCCGAACGTCCTCCTCCTGGACTCCGGCGACATCTTCCAAGGCACGCCCTACTTCAACTTTTTCAGAGGCGAGATCGAGTTTAAGGCCATGTCGGCCATGGATTACCATGTGGGGACCATCGGAAACCATGATTTCGACAACGGTGTGGGTGGCTTGGTGGAGATGATGCCCCACGCCTCCTTCGACTTCGTATCGGCCAATTACGACGTGTCCGAAACCCCCTTGGAGCCGCACGTCCGGCCTTATGTAATCCGGGAGGTTGGAGGGGTGAAGGTCGGGGTTTTCGGCCTGGGTATCGCCTTCGAAGGTCTGGTTTTGGCCAGTCTTCACGAGGGCGTTCGGTATACCGATCCCTACGGGGCGGCTCGGCGTGCGGTGACCGACCTCAGGGCCCGGGGCTGTGCCCTGGTGGTCTGCCTCTCGCACCTGGGGTATCGGTATCGAGGAGACCTGCCATCCGACACCACCCTGGCCCAAGAGGTGGAGGGAATCGACCTGATTTTGGGAGGACACACCCATACTTTCATGGATGAGCCCGATATTTATCCAAGAGCGGATGGTGCCCAGACCGTTGTGAACCAGGTCGGTTGGGGGGGAATGCGGCTGGGGCGAATCGATGTGGTGATGGGACCCGCGGGCCTCGGTGGATCCCAGCCCGGAACCGACCTGGGCCCGAAGGCCTGGGGTTGGGGTTCATATCCAGTGGACGCCGAACTGGACTAGGGAATACCGGTTTCTAAACCCGGAGGGGCCCGGATCCTACCCCTTCTGGCGATCTTCGCCGCGCAGCCCCAGAACCTCCCCCACCTCCCGCATTCCCTCGATGACGTTCTGGATGTGCTCACTCCGTTCCAGCCCAATGAGCTCCACCCCCCGGGCTACCTGCTCCCGATCGACGCCGGCAGCAAAAGCCTTGTCCTTCAGCTTCTTCACCACCGACTTGGGTTTGATGTCGTCGATGCCGTTGGGGCGCATGAGGCAGGCTGCGTGAATCAAGCCACTGATCTCATCGCAAGCGTAGAGGACCCGGTCCAGATCCGACACGGGCTCCACCTCGGTATATTCGGGTCGATGGGCCAGGACGGCGTGGATCACCTCCTCCGGATAACCCCCTTCCCTGAGAGCCTCCACACCTTCCATGGGGTGGACATCAGGGGTTTTCTCCCAATCCAGATCGTGGAGGAGCCCGGCCAACCCCCAGACCTCCTCGTCGGCTCCCATCTGCCTGGCATAAAACCTGACCGCGGCCTCCACGGCGTACATGTGTTTTCGGAGTCCTTCGTTCTCCACCCATTGGTGAAGGAGGGCTAGGGCATCGTTTCGGTTTGGCATTGAATTTCCTCCCCTATTCGTCCAGCCGTGAGATAATCCTCCGATTTCGCTGGTTCAAGGGGTCTTTCCCTTCAGGCGTAACTAGGTGGTCTAATCGGTTCCCGTAGAAGTCTCTGACCTTCCGCCGCACCATCTTCAGCGAGCTGTTGAGAAGGTGGTTTTCCTCAGTGAAACCTTCGCCGAGAATGGCGAAGGCCGCCGGAAGCCATTCCTTCTCGAAGAGCCCATCCCTGGAGCCTCCCTCTCGGAAGGAGTCGATTTCGGCTTGAAAGAGCCCGATGGCCGCTTGCTGACCTTGGTCCGAGGCACATGCGAGACCCTCATTCCGGAACCAGTCCCTGAGATTCTCTCGGTTCGGGACAAAAAGGGCCACCGTATACGGATCATGGTCGTTGTGAAGCATGACCTGTTCGATGAAGGGAGACCCCGAGACCAGGGCTTCCTCGATCCCCTCCGGGCTGTACTTCTCTCCCGTGCCGTTGATGAGGAGGCTCTTTACCCTGCCGAGCACATACAGGTACCCATCAGAATCCACATGGCCCAGGTCCCCGGTGAAAAGCCAACCATCTCGGATGGCCTGGGCGGTGGCTTCGTCGTTTCTCCAATACCCGGCCATTACGTTTTCGCCCCGGACCACGATTTCACCCTTTTCCCCTACGGGTAGATCTCGGCCATCCTCATCGCAGATACGCACTTCCAGATTCGGGACGATCTTCCCGGAAGTGCCGAGCTTGTGTGCGGTGGGGCCGTTGGCGGAAATGATGGGGGCCGCTTCGGAAAGGCCGTAGCCCTGATACATGGGGATGCCCACGGCATAGAAGAATCGTTGCATCTCGATGTCCAGGAACGCGGCGCCGCCGATGAAAAAATCCAACCTGCCTCCGAAACCCTCCCGAACCTTCGAGAATATGAGCCTGTCGAAGATCTTGTGGAGGGGTGCCCGGAGGGCTCGCAGTCCCTTCCCACGGTTCCACCCGTCCCCGATATAGGCGTAGGCGTTTTTCAGTGCCGTTCGATAGAGCCTCTCCACCCGTGGCCCCTGCTGCTTAATCCCTCTTTCCACGTTCTTCCGGAAATTCGCGGCCAGGGCCGGAACGCTGAGCATGAAGTGGGGCCTCACCTCTTTGATGTTCTCCGGAACGTTCCTGAGGTAGTCCATGGCCGAGTTGCCTGCCTGAACCGAGGCCAACTTCGCCCCGAAGAACATCATGATGTAAATGCCCACGGTGTGACCAAAGGAATGGTCCCAGGGGAGGATGATGAGGGATCGCCAATAGGGTTGGATCTCCGGCACCATGGCAGCACCCTGTTCCACGTTGGCCGTGTAGTTCCGGTGGGTCAGGATAATCCCTTTGGGGTCGGCCGTGGTCCCGGAAGTGTAGCTTATGGTGGCGGGATCATCCTCTCCCACTCCCTGCCAGACCGCCTCGAACTCCTTCCCATTCGCGCCCAGCCACTCATCCCCCATGGCCAGGAGCCCGTCCACTTCCATCTCGTCCGGGTCTTTCGCCTCACCGTCCAGGAGAATGATGGTCTCCAGATCGGGAAGATCCTTCTTGATGGCCTCGACTTTATGGGCCTGGTTGCCTGAGACCACCACGATCCGACAGCCGGAGTGGGCCAACCGGAACTTGAGCTCTGTCGTTTCGTTGATCTTCACCGAAATGGGAACATTGATGGCACCCGTGTAGAAGATTCCCAACTCTGCCACCACCCACAGGTTTCGGCCTTCACTGATCAGGGAGATCCGGTCCCCTTTCTCGACACCCAAGGCCAAGAGACCTGCCGCGAACCGATGGACCTGCTCCCGTGTCTCTCGATACGTGGTTTCCACGTAGTGGTCATCGGGCTTTTCCAGGAGATAGACCTCGTCGGCGAAACGCTCGGCGCTGGTCTCCATCAGGTCTATCAGGGTCCGGCCTGGCATGATCATCCTCACTGAAAGGGGTCCGAGCACTCCCGCATGCTAGGAGAAAGAACGCGGCTTGAGCAAGTCCGAGGTGGTTGGGTCCAGTCCCTGGAATCCGGGCAGAACAGCGGAGTCTCGTTGACGCTGAATCCTGGGGGCCGCTATCCTCTTTGCCCGTTTCCGCGGAAACCCGCGGAGAGTTTCCCTCCTCCTGGGAGATCAGGTTATGCGTCACCGTCTTCTTTCCCTTGCCGCGCTTCTCGTCTTTGCAGCTCCCCTGGCAGCCCAAGAACCCTCGTCGGACCAAGGCCGAGCCTTCACCCCGGAAGACTGGTACCGCCTCTCCAGGGTGTCGTCTCCGGCCATGTCTCCCGACGGCCAATACGTGGCCTTCACCGTCACCACGGTGGCAGAGGCAGATAACGCCCGACATTCCGAGGTCTGGATGGTTTCCACGGAGGGTGGGGAGCCCATCCGTCTCACCTCACCAGGAACGGAGAGCTCGCGCCCCCGTTGGTCCGAGGATGGTGTTCACCTGTTCTTCAACTCCCGGCGGGACGGTGGCCAGGGCAGCACCTGGGTCCTGCGGATGGATGGTTCCCGCATGGGT
>JBDHMC010000247.1:0-4343 GCA_039656355.1 Gemmatimonadota bacterium
ACGGCCGATATGGTCCCGAGATAGAAGGAGTAGCCAACGGCCATCCCCTTCGAGGACACCCTGTTTGGGAACCAGTGCAGGAGGAAGTTGGCGACAATCCCGCCTCCCGCTTCCCGGTTGGACCCAGGCCGCCACGACCAGACCAGTTTCTCCCAGATCCCAGAAATCGATGGCACGTTCATCTAGACCACCAGTTTGAAGTCGCGGCCGACTTCTCGGGCGAGGTCCACCACCAGTGACCCGTCTTTGGGAGAGACTTCCAGGTGGTGCCACTGAAGGGGACGAGGGGCGGGCCCCGAATAATTGGTCCCGTCGCCATGAAACTTCGATCCGTGGCATGGGCAGTGAAAATCCCCCAAGGACTCGAACTGGTAACCGCGAACTTCTTCCTGTTTCGGCTGCTCGAAGGGTGCGAATTTCACCGTGCAACCGAGGTGGCTGCAGACCCCGGAAACGGCGCTGTAGCTGTTCCCGTCACGGAGGAGGAACACCCGATGCTCCTCCAGGTAGGTCATGCCGGTCTGAAATCCACCGGGGGAGCCGAGCCGGATCCGTTTCGGCGGTTCGTAGAGAATGTTCGGGACCAGAGCTCGAAACATCGGCCACGAGCCCACCGCAGCACCCAGACCCAGGACTCCTCCGGTCACCCGTTGAAGGAAGGTCCTGCGAGTCGTGTTCTCCACTCCGGCTTCTTCGATCTTCTTCATTCCGCTACCTCGACGAAGTTGAACCTTTCCATGGTCATGGCCTCCGTTTGGCACCGGATGGAGCAGAGGCCGCAACGGATGCAGGCAGTGTCATCTTTGAGCAGTACGGTGAGGGGACCCTCGGGATCATGGCCGTACACCGCCAGGGCAGCCTCTCTCTGGTCGTCCGGCATCTCTACCTGATCCAGAGACACGAACTTCAGGCACTTCTCCGGGCATACGTCGGCGCATCGGCCACAGAGGACGCACAAGTGGGGGTCATAGATGGTGTCGATGTGGCAGGCGAGGCACCGTTCAGCCTGGCCGATGGCCTCTTCTTCGGTAAAGACATTCTCCACCTCGGTGATGCCGGTCCGTCGGCCCAGATCCACGAACTCGGGAGCTCGCCTTTCTCTTTTTTCATAACCGGCGGGCATCCGGTACTCCTCCGCCGGTACCCTACTGATCTCAACCCGCGTGTGGGTCGCCAGGCGGGCACCTCCCAGGAGTTCATGGATCGACCGGGCTGCCGTCTTTCCGTTGGCTACGGCCTCAATGGCGATTCTAGGTCCGAAGGCGGCATCCCCGCCGGCGAAAATGTCGGATGAAGTTGTTGCCAAGGTCTGTGGATCGATCTGAACGGTTCCGGACGGAGTGATCCGGACCCCGTCTTCCTCTCTCAGAAAGCTGAAATCGGAGCGTTGGCCAATGGCCAGGATCACCGAGTTCGCCTCAATGGACATCACGTCCGTCGAATCGAACTGCGGATTGAACCGCCCACTCTCATCGAACACATTAAGGCACTTGTGGAAGCTCACACCCGTCACCTGCCCGTTCCCGAGGATCTCCTGTGGGCCCCAGGCCGGGTGAATGTGGATACCCTCTTCCTCGGCCTCCCGAAGCTCCTCCCGGCCCTGAACCGTGAGCGCGGCGGGCATCTCATCCGAGGCTTCCAGGGAAACTACATGCACCTCGCTGGCTCCTCCCCTTAGAGCTCCTCGGGCAGCATCCATGGCGGGCTGGTCTATGACGGCCCGGGCCGTCATCTCGATCTCTTCCATGGGTGAGTAGAAGTCCCGGACGGCACTTCTTGCCGCATCAAGAGCCACCGACCCACCTCCGATGACAATGACCTTGTCCCCGAGGTCGACCCGGTATCCTCGATTGATGTTCAGGAGGTAGTCCACCGCTTTCACAACGCCATCCCGATGGCTACCAGGGAGATCCAGGTCTCGGCCTTGCATGGCCCCCACGGAAATGAAGAACGCCTCGAAGCCCTCGCCACGGAGCTCCCGGACGCCGTATTCCGCGGTCAGGGGGGTTCCCATCCGGAACTCCGCACCCAGGTCTCGGATCAGCGCCGCCTCCCGTTCGATCACTCCGCGAGGCAGTCGATATTCGGGAACCCCGTACCGGAGCATTCCACCGGCATGGTCCAGGGTGTCGAAGATGGTTACCGAGTAGCCCAGAATCGCGAGATCGTGAGCGCAAGCCAGGCCCGCCGGGCCGCACCCTACGACAGCTACCCTTTGCCCCTCCGACTTTGGCGAATTCGGCTCCTCAGAGGTCCCTCCGGACAGGACCGGTAGATGCCACCGCCTCTGGCAACCGGGATCACTGAGGGCCGAAACTCCGGTTCCCTTGTCCTGGATAAGGGTTCGGTACGTGTCGGGTCGAGGGGACTCAGCTCCGAACTGCTCGCAAACGAATCGCTTCAAGGCTCGTATGGACACCGCCTCGTCGATTTTTGCGCGGCGGCAGGCATCTTCGCAGGGCGCGGCGCAAATGCGTCCGCAGATGGAAGCAAGTGGATTCGGTGAGCGAGCCACGAGGAAAGCCTCCTCGTACAGGCCGTCTCCCACCAACTGCACATAGCGGCCAGAGTCGGTATGGACGGGGCAGGCTTCCATGCAGGGTACGTTGGTCCGGTACCACGCGATTTCGTTAAAGCGTGCGGGAAACTTCCCTGGGTTAGGCTGCTCAGACATCCTACTCAGCGTCTCCTGTCTCGAACCTCAAGAGGCCTTCGATTCACCCGGACCCCCGGCCTTCGAGGATCGCCGCGCGACCGCACTCTCCAGGAAGTCTCCGCTCAAATCAGCGCCCGTCCCAACCATATCGGCGATGGAGGTTTCCTGGAGAAGGGCCAGGTAACCGTCACGAAGAGGGCCCCATCGATCATGGACCACACATCCGTTCTCCGGTGAGCACTCGCTCATGCCCAGCAGGCACTCCGACCACCGGGCCACCTGATCGATTGGGTCGACGATGTCCATCAGCGTGATGGTCTCCGCCGGTTGAGCCAGCCTGAACCCGCCCCCCAGTCCTTTCTTGGACTCCACCAATCCCTCCCGGGACAGAGTCTGGAGAAGCTTCCCCAGGTAGTTGGGTGGGGCCCCGATGGCGTTCGCGATGAAGGCCGCACCGGCCCGCTCTCCCCCTGGTAGCTTCGCCAGGGCGCAAAGGGCACGGATTGCGTGGAGGGCCGTTTTACTGACCAAGTGCGAGATCCAGTTTGAGGATAATGAGATACTGACATGCGAATCTACGTTTAATTGATTTAGGCGCAAGTTTCACGTCAATTCATCTCAGGTAATCTGGAAATAATTCTTACGTATCGAGAAGTGGAGCCCCGACCCAATAAGCGACGGGCCACCCCCAGCGCCGGACTTTCCCTGGCGGGGAGCGCCTCGCCCGACCACCTTTCTCTTCAGCACTGTTCAGGTCTTCCGGGAGAGCGTACGGAGAACTCGCCTCCCCTTCAGGAGAACCGGACGTTTCGCCATGCCCTCGGCCGACGCTGACGTCATTCTGAGCTTGGTACAGCTCCGGAAATCCTTCGGAGACGTGGAAGCGGTACGGGACCTCTCCCTCGAGGTTTTCAAGGGAGAGGTCTTCGGCTTTTTGGGGCCCAATGGTGCCGGGAAGACCACTACAATCCGGATGATCTGCGGCCTGCTCGCGGCGGATCGCGGGGAAGTACGGCTGGATGGCAGGGTGTTGGGAAAGGCCGTTCGCACAGTCCGTCGTCGCATCGGATTGTGCCCCCAGGAGTTGGTGATCTGGGAAACTCTGACTTGCCTAGAGCAGTTGGTGTTCGTGGGAACCCAGTACGACCTGAGTCGCCGGGAGGCCCGTAGGCGGTCTCTGGAGCTTCTCGATATTCTTGGCCTTTCCGAGAAACGGAACCGTCTCGCGAAGACTCTTTCCGGCGGGATGAAACGGAGACTGAACCTGGCCTTGGCACTGGTCCATGATCCGGACCTCCTGGTCCTGGACGAACCCCAAGCGGGTTTAGACCCCCAAAGCCGAGTCATGGTTCGGGAATACATCCTTTCCCTGGCCCAGGAGAAGACTGTCATTCTGACGACACATGAGATGGACGAGGCCGATCGCCTGGCGAGCCGGATCGGCATTGTCGATCATGGCCGCCTGCTGGTTCTCGACACTCCCAAGAGACTGAAGGAGGAACACGCGGGCGGCGAGATCCTGGAGATGACGGTGGGAAACGGCTCCACCGGCCTTGATGACTTTCTCCGGGAGATCCCAGACGACCTGATCGCCCTGGAGAGTCTCCCTGGAACGCTACGGCTTACGGGCCCCTCCCTTCACGACCGGGTCGCCCTTCTCTTCCAGCATCTCGAGAGCGCCGGAGTC
>JBDHMC010000248.1:0-4816 GCA_039656355.1 Gemmatimonadota bacterium
ATCCAGGTTTCCATGACGGTGGGCGCACCCACGGGTGACTGGGTCCTTCAGGCGCGGGAAGACGGAGCCGGCTCTTGGCTGGATGTGCTGGGGCTCGGCGTTGGAGAGAGCCTAGCATGGCAGACATACGCCACACATACGTTCAACAAGTTCAACGCCGATGTGGTCGCCACCTCGGAATTCGGCGTCAGCTCCGTTCCGTCTGGCTTCACGGCTGTTGATGGCGAGTTCTCCGACGACAATAGCGGCCTCACCAACGGGTATGCCGGAACCTATGTCTACACGGAGCTCCAGTACGCTATCAGGTCCCAGCCCGTGGCCGCGGGTCATTCCTATGAGTTCCGGATCGTCTACAATGGCGTGCCACTGGACGGGTACGACGCCTACGCACTCGCGGTGGTTTATGGGGTCACCGTGGCTCCGGACGGCGTGGACACGGAGTCCTTTCTTCCCTCGAATGGAACGCCCTCGTCCTACTCCTTCACGCTCACCAACGATTCGGGTGTCACCGACTCCTTCGATCTCTTTGGGGCACCCGGGGACGTCGCTACGATCCTGACCGTGGATTCCATCACTGGTTCAGGTGTCACGGGCGACGGTGCGAGGCCCGACAGCGCACGCGTGGCCAATGTCGGCGCTTCGGCTTCGACGGCCATTCTGGTCGTCAGTGGTGTGACCGATGTTGGATGGGTCTTCCTCGAGGTCATCAAGCCAAGCCTGACCAATACGAAAGCGGTCTCTCCGAACGGCACCGTCGCTCCGGGAACGGACCTGACCTATACCATCACCATCACCAACGGTGGCACCGCGGTGGCAGTTGATGCCGAGGTGGTGGACTCCATTCCCCCTGAATTGGATTACGAGGTCGGCAGCGAGACCGAGACTCTTCCGGCGGGGGTGACCGTTACTGTCGAGTATTCTAGTGACAACGGATCCTCGTGGTCCTACGTGCCCGCTTCCGAGGCGTGCGGAGCGGCTGTCGGTTACGACCGGTGCGTGAACCGCGTCCGTTGGACGTTCCAAAACGACCTCGGCTTCACTGCGCCCGACAACAGTGGCCAGTTCCAGTATGTGGCCCGGATCCGCTGACCTTAGGTCCCCTTCCCTACAGTCCGATCGCAATTCCCACCGCTACGGCCACCACCCCCAGAAGTAGAAGAGTCCCGTAAATGGGGAGAATCCAGCGGATCCAGTCCTCATAACGGACTTTGGCCGTAGCCAGAATGGCCATGAGGGCCCCGCTGGTAGGGATGATCATGTCTGTGAGGCCGGCGCCGTATTGGTAGGCCAGGACTGTTACCTGCCGGGAAAGGCCGAGGAGATCGGAGAGTGGTACCAGGACCGGCATGGTGAGGACGGCCTGGCCGCTGACGCTGGGCACGGGGAAGTGGATGGCGATATGGGCCCCCACCATTCCAAGAGCCGAGGCCAGGGCAGGAAGGCCCTCCAGCGGGGTCACCATGGCATTCACGATGGTGTCTACGACTCGGCCATCTTCCAGTACCACGTAGATCGCCCGGGCGAAGCCGATGAGAAGGGCCGCCAGCGTCATGTCCCGAAAGCCCTTGATGTAGGCTTCGGCGGTACCGGCTACGCCCAGCCCCGCTACCGCGCCGACAATGATGCCCATCCCGAAGAACAGACCCGACATGTCGTTGAATCCCCAGTCCCGGTACATGATCCCCCAGACGAGGACGGAGAACGTGGCCACTACCAGCCCCAGGATCAGTCCATCCCGGCCGGTCAGTGGCTCGTCGGGAGTTTCGAGATCAACCTCCCCAGGCTCCGTAGCGGTGGCCCGGGCCATACGCATGGTGAAGGCGATCCAGAGACTCAGGGCCAGGCCCAGGAATACCAACCGAAAGCCGGCCCCGGAGAGGAGAGGCAACTCGGCCAGCTTTTGCGCGATCCCCACCTGGAAAGGGTTGATGGGGCTAAAGGCCGAGCCTACCATGGCAGCCCCAGCGCTCATGGCCACGGCCACCATGGGCCGATATCCCAACCGGTTGGTGAGGATCAGGAGAACGGGGATCAAGGCGATGATCTCCTCCTGCATGTTCTCCAGGACCCCGCCGGTGGCGAAGAGGATCGCCATGATGGGGATGACCAGGATCGTTCGGTTCCCCAGGACCTTCACAAGCCATCCCACACCACGCCGGAGCACTCGAGACTGGACCACCACCGTAAAGGCCCCACCGATGAGAAATACCAGGAAGCTCACTTCCGCGGCATTGATCATCCCTCTTGGCATGGCCACAAGGGCATCAAAGGGGCCGACGGGAGCGGGCTCCACAGCATGGTAGGTTCCGCCCACTACTACCATGCGGCCGGTAGTCGGATCTTCCATGCGATCATACTGCCCGGGGGGAAGGATCCAAGATGCCGCCGCTGCCAGAAACACGGCGCCGGAGAGGAGAACCAGGGGATGAGGGAAGTGGAGACGGCGGCGGGTAGACGTCATGGACGGCTCCGTCGAGGTTGTGCCTGGGATCTGTGGAAGATCGGAGTTTAGACTGGCTCGTCAGCCCTGGCCAGCAGGGCCCCGCTCCGGCGCACCGGACCCCTCCAACGCTGCAATCCTCTCCCGGGCCGCCTGCACTCGGGGCTGGAGGTCTTCATCGGCTTCCGCCCAAGCACGGGCAAAAATGGCGTAGTGCTCGGCGGCTTTGGGGAGGTTCCCCATCGCCTCGTAGACTGCCCCCAAGCGCTCGTGGGCTACTACCCTTTTCAGGGGTTCCAGGAGGTAATCGTCAGATCCCCCTTGGAGGGCCGCCAGGAAGAAATCTCGAGCCTCGGAAAGTCGGCCGGCCCGCTCGGCGAACTGAGCTCGATTCCAAATGAAACAGCCAGGGCAATTCATATCCCGGGCCAGGTCGTTGAGGGCGGACAGCCCCTGTTCGGGCATGGTTTGGCCAGAAAGGATTGCCTCCGCAGCCCGTCGGGTCTCCTCGAAAATGGGACCTGTGGAGGATGGGGTCATCTCCTCACCCCACCGTTGAAGAGTACGCTCCACTTCTCTTTCAAGCCCCAAGCTGGCCCGGACGAGAACCACGGACCCGTACTGCCTCTCAGAGGGGGGAGATGAATCCAATGTCCCCTCAAGGTCCACCAGGGAGTAGACCTGGGCAGCCTTCTCCCTCCGCCCAAGAAGAAGTTCGATCATGATGGGCCCGACCTCATCAAAAAGCGCCTGATCCCAGAGACCCATCTGCCTCATCTCCCGAGCGGCTTGCACCGAGTGGGCGTGGGCCTCCGCGAGCCGGCCACCCATCGCATCACCCGTGATCAAGGCGAGATTTCCGGCGTTTTTCCACCCACCCTGGGCCTCCGGAAGGGACAGAAGATCTTCGCCGGCTCGATGGGCCCCGGTCCCATCTCCCTTAAACGATGCCAACCCGAAATGAAGCCAGGCCGTCCAAACGGTCCGGCCGGGATAGCGAGCTTCCATCCGGGCGAGGGCACCTTGGGCCTCATCATGGCGGTTTGCCATGGCCAGATACGCTGGGAGGTTGGTGAACGCGGGCGCGCTGGCTCCTGGCCCGTTTACGGCTCTCTCCAAGTAACGGACTGCCTCATCGAGACGGGTCCGAGATACAAGAGCAAGCGCAATGTTGTTCAGGGCTGTTTGGTCGTCAGGAAAACCTTCCAGGACGGTTTCATAAGCTTGGATTTCGGCGGCAAGATCCTGGGTTACGGCGTTGTGGTAATAGGCCTCGGCAAGGTATCTCTCTCGGCGAGTTAGCCGGTCTCGGAGCTGGTAGGCTCTTGTTGCAGCTTCGGCCTGGGAAGCCAGAGACCCACCGGCGCTGGACAGGAGGACCGCCAACTTCCGGTAGGCCATGGCAAATTCCGGATCCAGCTCAATCGCCTCCTCCATGGCCGAGATAGCCCGGCCATACTGGGCCTCATCTCCAAGGCGCTCTCCCTCCACGTACTTTCGCAGAGCCTCCAGGGAAGAGGTGGATACCTTTTCCAGAGGCTCTTCAGCCTTGATCACCCTCAAGGACTCACCAGATTTTTCTCTGATGTCCTGGGAGAGCTTGTCGATGGCGTCGATGACCTCGTCGGGGCTCCGGGCCGCCTCTCGAAACGTGGCCAAAACGGACCCGGATTCAGCCGCCTGCATGGAAGCCACGAATAGGTAGCCACTCCCTGCGGAACCCACGGTGCCATGAATGACCGCCTTGAAACCGTCTCGAATGGCGACCTCTCGGGCCAACTCTGCGTTCAGAGTCTCTTCTCCGGTGCGGCCC
Source organism: Gemmatimonadota bacterium (assembly GCA_039656355.1). Classification (GTDB taxonomy): domain Bacteria; phylum Gemmatimonadota; class Gemmatimonadetes; order Longimicrobiales; family Gaopeijiaceae; genus JABDNZ01. Next base: position 4,254 of record JBDHMC010000248.1, read on the forward strand.
ATACGCCGGAGTGCGTCCTTCACCCGACCCGGTTCCACCAAGGTCATCATGGACGAACCGGCCAAATCCACTCGCAGAGCCTCCGTGATCATCTCCCCAAGGCTCTCGTCATCAGAGGTGTTCTCGAATTGGGCCAGGACCACGGCATCGCCCTCGTTGAAGACACCCTGAGCCGCCAGGGACCCAACCGGGCCGATTCCCGTGGACCACATGACGAAGTAGCCGGTGACCAGAACCCCTAGGAGCGCGAAGGCTGCCACTCCTCCGGCGATGGCGTTTCGCCAGGTGAAGACACTGCTTCGCTTACTCACACGGACAGGGGCCGAAAATGCAGGTGTGGTGCCCGAGTCAGGTATGGAGTCGGGTTCGGGTTCTGCATCGGCCCTTTCGGATGATCCGGGACCCTCCGTGCTTGCGGTAGACGCCTCCCTCCCGGAGTCGTTGACCCGGGACCTGTCCCTTTCCTCAGGACCCCCAGCCCTCCCCGACATCCCTTCCTGCACGACTGCGGTGGCAAGTACGACGGGAAGGCCGATAATGAGGAGAATCAGAGCGAAGGGTTG
>JBDHMC010000249.1:0-7266 GCA_039656355.1 Gemmatimonadota bacterium
CTTCGTTGTAGCCCTGATCCTCTTATGGGCCCTAAACAAGGCCAGTTTTGCCGCCATCGATCGGAACCTGGCCAAGCTCTTCTCGGTGGAGGTGCTTCTGGAGAAGATACGGTTCGAATTCATTCGGACTCCCCTCAACCCGAGGCTCCTAAAGAAGGCGGGCATCTGTCTTGGCCTGGCCATTGGTCTCTTTATGACCCAAACCGTCACGGGGCTCTCGCCCGGGGTCGCGGCTGTCTTTTCAGCCATGATTCTCCTTACCGTTGCCCGGGTGAACGTGGAAAAGGTTCTGGAGGAAGTAGAGTGGAGCACTCTCCTCTTCTTCTCCGGCCTTTTCATCCTGGTGGGTGTCTTGGAGGAACAGGGTGTCATCGAATGGATCGCCAACAACATCTTCCTGAGCTTGGGAGATAATCCCTATATCATGGTATTGACGGTGCTGTGGGTGTCGGGGATCGCATCGGGATTCCTGGACAACATTCCTTTCACCATCACCATGGTGCCGGTGGTCCAGATGATGTCGGTGGGGTCACCGATCCCCCATAACATTCTCTGGTGGGCCTTGGCCCTGGGCGCATCAGGCGGGGGTAAATATCTCCTTCCTCGAGTTCATGAAATCCAGCGCATTGATTACTGTGGTCACGTTGACGATCTCTTCGGTCTACCTGATCCTCTTCCTCAGGTTCACACTATGATCGGAGAAGACCGAGAAAACCTGAACGAGCTTCTTCTCTATCACTCCCATACCATTGGCGCAGCTAGGCTCACGCCTCTGGCCCTCGACGCCCTCATCGAAGCCTTCAGGGGACTCAAGCCCTCCAAGGCCGGTTTGATGGTTCTCTTCGAGGAGGTCCGGGAGGCTATCAGGGATTCCAGACCCAAACCAATCCCGTTGATCCGCCTCCTGAGGTTGTTCGAAAGGGAGTTTCTCCCCTTCACAGAGACGGTGGGTTTCGAGGAACAGCGCTCCATCGCCATCCGGATTCTGGAAGAAAAAAAGGCCATCTATCTACAGAAGCGGGATCTGGTGACCCTCCAGGGTTTGAAACACCTCGAGGCCGGGGACTCCATCATCGTGCACTCCGCGGGCTCCGTGGTGACCAACATCCTCATCGAGGCCTCTAAGCTGCATGACGCGAACTTCATGGTATTCGTACTCCAGCATGACCCTGTGAGAACCCCGCAGGTGGCTGGAGCTCTGGAGGAAGCCGGCATCCCCAACCTGATCGTACCGGTGCATGACCTCTGTCATTATCAGGGCCATGCAAACAAGATTTTTGTGGGGGCCCTTACCATCACACCGGATCGGAAGGTGGTGGCTCCGGTTGGTACGGCGAACGTGCTGAGCATTTGTCACGTGGTGGGCGTAAAGTCCTACCTGTTTGCCAACACTCTCCATTATTCTCTGGGCATCGCCCGGACACAGCAGATCGACCGAACCGACTTCGAACTCCTTGAACCCGAAACCCGATTCAGCGTTACCAGCCACTCCCACGACATGGTAGATCTTCGCCTGATCGACACTATCGTGAACGAGTACGGTGTGGTTCCCAAGGACATACTCGGACCCGGTGGCGTGAGAATCCTCGACCCTCATCCCTTAACGGACTGAACAGCCCTCAATCGTGATACGGTAGAAAAGGAAGAGCCATGCCCATCGCAACGCCCCAACAGTTTCGACAAATGCTCGACGCGGCCCAGGATGGAGGTTACGCCTACCCTGCCATCAACGTCACATCCATCATCACGTTGAACGCCGCCATGAAGGGCTTCGCTGAGTCGAACTCCGACGGGATCATCCAGTTCTCGACCGGGGCTGGGCAATTTGCATCGGGTCTTTCCAACAAAGCCGCAGCCTTCGGGTGCATCGTCCTGGGAGAAGCAGCCCACCGACTTGCGGAGCGGTACGACGTTCTGATCGGCCTGAACACTGACCACTGTCAACCTGACAAGGCCGAAGGGTTCCTGAAGCCACTCATCGAAGCCACCGCGCACCGACGGGCCAGAGGCGAAAACAATCTATTCCAGAACCATATGCTTGACGCATCGGTCTTGTCCCTGGAAGACAACATGAAAATCTCGCAGGAATATCTTCGGCTCTGCGCAGAGCAGGAGATCATCCTGGAGGTTGAGGCAGGCGTCGTTGGCGGTGAAGAAGACGGCTCGGCCGGTACCGAAGATACCCCGGAGGACAAGCTCTACACGACTCCAGAGGACATGCTGGAGGTTTACGAGTCACTTCATTCCATCGGCCGGTTCACCTTCGCTGCGACCTTTGGAAACGTACACGGGCACTATAAGCCAGGAGCTGTGAAGCTCCGTCCGAAGATCCTGCGTGAGGGCCAGGCTGCTGTGGTTGCGAAGTTTGGAGCCGATGCCGAGATGGACCTTGTTTTCCACGGGGGGAGTGGGAGCCTTCTCGAGGAGATTCGGGAAACGCTGGAGTACGGAGTCGTCAAGATGAATGTGGACACCGATACCCAGTACGCCTTCACCCGACCCATCGTGGGCCACATGATGGAACACTACGATGCGGTTCTGAAGATCGATGGCGAAATCGGAAACAAGAAGCTCTATGATCCTCGGAATTACCTGAAGAAGGCCGAAGAGAACATGGCCGAACGGGTTTGCGTGGCCTGCGCCGACCTCCTGAGCTCCGGGCAGGGCCTTTTCGGGGCCATCTGAACCCTCCCAAAGGGAAGAGTATTCGATGCCGGTCCGCCATTCGGGGGGCCGGCATTTCCTTCCCTGACCCGGCAACTCCTTTCCTGTTTGAAGGAGGCGGAAAACAGATATGTTGGTTTCCTGTCAACAATTATTCTTTTGGCACGAATGTCGCTGTAAAGTGCGCTTTGCGCACCGGTGTGTCAGGAACAATCACTCTTCCACCGGCCGGTGTTCCCAGGGAAAATTCAAAAGGAGCAGCGGCATCATGCGTTCAGTCCTCGCCCTTCTCGGTGTGGTTTTGACGTTCCCCATCACCTCGCAAGCGCTGGGTCAGACCATGTCTGAAGCTCCAGCGCAGGGGTGGAGCCAGGGCCCCAACAGGGATGTCCCGTCCCCACAGCTGACGACAAGCACGAGATCCAGGTACTCCGTGGGTGGATTCATCGGGTACCAGGGCGGGCTGAGTTTTCAGGCGTTCGCGCTCGCCCGCGATTTCGCTCAGGGATTCCCCCTTCAAGCCCGTTTCCGTCTGGCCAGAAACTCCGTGGAACCGGGTAGCGCTCCAGACGCACGGAGGATCTTCATCAACAACGCCACCAACGGAACCCCCAAAGAAGCTGGGAGCACCTGGGACTTTGGAGTGGACGGCCTCTACCCGATGGGAGACCGGACCCGCTTTTTCGGCGGAGTCCGATACAGCCGATTCAAGGCGAACTTCAAGTACGTCGGTGGAAACGAAGATTTCGACGTCACCAGCGCCCATTGGGGATTGGCCGCCGGTCTGGAGGCCGAATTCCCCATGGGGCCCAAGATGAGCCTCCTTCTCGCTGGAGGCGGCGAGTATTTCTTCTCCTCTCGCCTAACGGGCCATGACACCTCGTATAGCCCCGACGGAGACGATGTGAACCCCAGGGAAGACTACACCTACTCCGACGCTGATGATGCGGTTGGCCAGCCGAGATTCCGTCCATTGGCCCTTCTGGGATTCAGTTATCGGCTAGGGAGGTAGAAACCGCCGCTCAGGCCGGCAATGCCGGTCCTAGCCTCCGACCATGTAGAGTCCGGAGGCCCATCCAGGCCAGTGATGATCCCAGGAGAAGCAGAAACCCCATGATGGTGGTGAGGAAGGAAATAGCGAACCCTTCCATCACGACGGGGGGAGAGATCTCAGGGGCCTGACTGACGACCCGCAGCGCCAGGTAAATCCCGTTTGCCTGACCCAGGAGCCCTACTACGGCCCCGATCAAGCCCCAGAATAAGACGGCATTGATCCGGTTCTTCAGGGTTGGGCCGATTCGCCCGTTCGAGCCCAGAAGCTGGGCCAGCGCCCACGCTACCAGCCCAAGGTTCAAAAGCACCAGGATACAAATAAGGACTCCGTAGGGCCCGGACCGCTGAATGACCTCGAACATGGTAGAACCCCCTTCTCAGTGTATTCCAAAAGGTATCAGGCGCCGCAGATGAGACGGCGACCATCCAGAGTTGTCACAACAGATCTCGGCTCACACCCGGCATTAGTTCTCGTATCAAGACTTCTCCAATCGCCAGGTGCTTGCCGTTCTCCTGGTTCCCACCTGTTGTAACCACCACAAGATCCATCTCAGGGAACAGGAGGATGAACTGACTTCCCCACCCGTTGGCGAAGGCCACCTGGATGGGTCGGCCGTCAGGTCCAGGGACCTCCATGGTCCACCAGAGATATCCATAACCCTCTCCCCCGGAACCCGCTGACAGATATGGGGTGAGGGAGCGCCGAACCCACTCTTCCTCCAGGACCTGGCGTCCCTGCCAAACGCCACCGTTCATGACCATCACGCCGATCTTGGCCATGTCCCTGGGTCGGAGGCGGAGACTCCCATCCATGAGGTTGAATCCGTCGGTCTTGGCGTAGTCCCAGTCCCATTCCGTAATCCCCAAGGGCCCAAAGAGCGTGGTTTCGGCAAAAGCCTCGGCATGCTCGCCGGTAGCCTTGCGCAGGACCCCGGCCAAGAGATTCACATTCATGCTCACGTACTCCCAATCTCCCCCTGGACGACCTGCCACGGCTCTTTGAAGGATCTGTCGAAACGCCTCGGGACCGACCCCGTGGAGGTTCTGGGCTTCCTCCGGACTCCAGTCCAGGGCCAGAGACATGGTGAGCAGGTGCTCCAGGCAGGAGTGAAGAGACGCTCTTTGTGCAGGATTGGATTGGGAAGAGGTCCTCCGGCCCGTATCCGTGAAAATACTCCTCCAGTACGAGGACACCCCCTCGAAGCACCAGGATGGACTTCAGAAACCCGGCATCCCCCTCTAGGACTGACGCCACGGTCCCCTCCAAGGCCCGAGGATCGACTCCCTCTCCCGTTGCATGGGCTACCATCCAACCGTCCCCGCGGGCTTCCGGAACCAGATAGGCGTACTGCCCTTCTCCCGGGGGCCTAGGTTGAAGCGTGGGGTATTCGGCCAGAGGAGCCCACTGAAGTGGGGCTTCCCGGCTACTCCCGTCCGTGTAAACAAGGCTTCCGTCGATCAAACGCCCATCCAAGTCCACCCGACCCTCGTACCGGACCCCATTAGGCATTTCCAGCCCCAGAGCCACACCATCCAGATTCACATAGGCACAGGGAGTTTCCATGAATTTTAGACCGCCAAGGAAATCATGGACGGTACAACGGAAGGCCCCCGCCGAGTCGGGAGTGAACTCCCAGAGAAAGAGATTCGCGCCGGCCTGGAGGGTCCAAACGCCCTCGCCCAGGTTCGGTGGCCCTTCTTCAGCCGTGGCGCCGCATCCCGCCACTGCGAGGACAACGAGAAAGGCAGGTAGAGATCTGGGGGGCAGGATCCTCAGACATACCCAGACGACAACAGCAAAAGCCAGGATCCCGAGCCCGAACAGGGTGGGAATGAAGGAGATCACGAACCCATCTGCCACGATCTGGGGAGAAATCTCTGATGCGGCTTGAATGGCACTCAGGGACAAATACACTCCTTGGCACTGCCCCAAGAACCCAAGGACCGCCGAAGCAGCCCCCCAAAAGAGGACGGCATTGGTCTGTTTTCTCAGGACCGGGCCGGTTCCTCCGTCCCCCCGGGTGGCCGTCCACGTAGCCCGGATGGATAGGAAAAGCACCACACCACCCAGGATCGCCAGTGCGGGGCCAAAAAGCCCGCTGAGCCGTAGGAGAGAGGGCATGGCGTTCATGAGATCCCCTCCAGGAGATTCGCAGCAGCCGTCAACTCCTGGTGACGGACACGGGATTCCAGGAAAAACCAGAGGAACCCGAGTGCCAGCGCCCCGGAGAGGGCGATCACAAGGGTTGCGGAAGCCATGTAGAGCCAGCCAATCAGGTGGATCAGGGTTTCTCCTGGGACCGCCCGGACACGGAGTGCACTCAGATACAACTCCACCCAGAGGCCTGCCACAGCCACAGCCACGATGAGAACTGCCAACCCGAGGAGACGTCCAAGACCTGACTGCCGGCTGGGGCCCCAGCCATCACCTGCCCCAGCCAGTCGACGGACCTGGTTGCCGGCGATCACCAAACCCATGGCTAGGATGGGCATGAGGACCCAAACCAACCCGCTCGCATCACGATACAGTTGCCCCTTGAACAGGAGGCTGGCCGAACCCACGGTCACAAAGAGTGCGAGAACCACCATAAGAAGACGGGACCAGGTGCCTCTTATATGTCCCGAGAGGTTTTCGAGGGATCGCTGGAGGGGTGTGTCATGGACCCGGACCAGTTCTCTCAGAGCATCCTCGGAAAGGTCGAAGTGGTCCACGACCGATGCGTCCGCGTCCGCTTCCGAGAATCCCCGATCCAGGTATTCTCGGTGTAGGCCCTCCATGTCGGCTGCGATCTCCAGCAGGATCCGGGACCGGGCCGGTTCAGGGACCGTCAGACGCGCATCCGCAGCGGACAAGAGCTGGGCAAAACGACTCATGACTCCTCCTCCCCGATCATTTCCCCAAAGTGGTTCAGAAGGGATGTCCAGGATTCTCCGAGGTCACGGAGGTAACGCTTCCCGTCTCGGGTCAACTGGTAGCGTTTTCGCTTTCCTCTTTGGCCTTCGTCCGACCAGGTGCCTTCGATGAGCCCATCTTTCTCCAGTTTGTGGAGGATGGGATAAAGGGTGCCGTGCTTGAATCCGAACCGGCCGCCACTCCTTTCCTCGATATCCAGGGCGAGCTGGTACCCATGCTTCGCTCCCTTCCGGAGGGCGGAAAGGATCAGAGCCTCGTTGAAATGTTTCGTAAGGCTCTGCGGCTCGAGTTTGGCTTCCTTGGGTGACATTGGGCTCTTTAGGGTTCTTTGGGTATCTTACTTAGATCTACGATATATCGAACATCTATATATTGTCAAGACAGAACCTGGACTCCCCTTCCCCCCCGCCCACCCCTATCTTGGGCGGACTTTGTCGACTCCATCCTACCTAAAGGCTTCCCTGGATGCCTCAGATTCTTACGACCAACCCGCTAACGACCAGAAACCGCCCCTCTGACCGCATCAGGTTGGGTCCACTCCCCCGAGTCGCGGTCCTTTCCCTGGCCCTTCTCTTCTACCTAGGTGTGGGATTCGGCGCAGCCCAGGTCAGCCCGCAGAACTCCCGAGGTGGGAG